>JAYUYU010000642.1:0-4462 GCA_043752365.1 Myxococcales bacterium
GAGCCGAAGGCTCATGCGCGGGGAGCCACAACCACGCTTCAGTCAGCGGGGGGACGCGACGCAGCTCGAGCTTGAAGCCGTGAGCCCGGGCCGCCCGCAGCGCCAGCGTGAGCCCGAGGCCGGCTGCGCCCGTGCGAGTCGTGGCGCCCCAGCCGAGTGCAGCTTCGTGGCTGAGTTGAAAGCCCGCACCGTCGTCCCACACGCAAAAGCCCGGCGACGCTCCGGCGTCGAAGCGCACGCCCGCGCGCGTCACTCGCGCCTCCAGTGCGTTGTCGATGAGCTCGCGCAAGGCTTGGCTCAACAAGCCGGGGTCGCAGCTGAACGACAATTCGCGGGTCATGTCGATCTCAATCTCGAGCTCGAGCTCGAGCTCGAGCGCGGGCGGCGCGACGAACGCGACGGCCCTGAGGGCGAGCGCCAATTCTACCAACTGCGTGGGGTTGCACGGCGCTTTTTGTAGTGAGCTCCGCGAAAGCTCGCGCAGCCGTCGGTTCAGGTGACTGAGCCGCTCCAACTCTTCGACGAGCAGGCCCAGGTCCTCCTGATCGAGCGCGTCGCCGCGGCCGAGCCGCTCGACGCTGAGCCGAAACAGGTTGAGCGAGCTTTGCAAATCGTGCCCCAGCTCGGCGGCCAACGCCCCGACGGCTACGCGGCGTTCGAGACGAGCAGCGGGCACGCTAGGGGAGGGCTGCTCTCGAGAGAGGTGAGCGCGGTCGGGCATGGGCAGGCGCGAGATCGGCGAGCTAGGGCTGGGTAGGCTGGAGTAGGAGCAGACGCGCTGGTCAGGCTATCATTTGCGCGCCATGACTAGCGCGACTAGCGCGAGCGTTCAGCTCTTCGTTTACGGCTCGCTGAAGCGTGGCGGGCGCCACCACCACGAGCTTGCGGGCGCCGCGTTTCTCGGCCCTGCGGAGACCATTGCAGGTTACCGGCTAGAGCCCTTGGGCGAATACCTTTCCCTAGTGAGCCTCCGCGACCGACGCGGCCCGAGCGCCTCCACTGACGGCAGCACGGTCCAGGGGGAGTTGTTCGAGCTACCCGCCTCGAAATTACCAGCCCTAGATGCCTTTGAAGGCGACTCCTACGTCAGGGGTGAGGTCCAGGTACGCTTTCGCCGCACAAATCAGCCTGCGGGGGGGCGATGCAGGGGCGATGCGGGGGGCGATGCGGGGGGCGATGCGGGGGCCAAAATGACAAGCAAACTAAACGAGCCAAACCGGGCGGAGGTGCGGTTCGCGCTCGCGTACTTCAAGAAGGCGCGCTAGCTTTATCGACCCCAAATCGTGACGGTTTCGTCTTTTGCCCCTAGTGACAGTGCGCTCGGTAGTTTGCGTCTAGACTCGTTCCAGCTGCTTTCCACGCCCATTTGGGTGTTCGACCTTGGTCGGCGTCGCATCACATGGGCCAACCAAGCGGCCGTCGAGTTTTGGCAAGCCGCCTCGCTAGGGCAGCTGCTCGAGCGCGACATGGCCAAGGACTTCTCGTTGGCCAGCGAGGGGCGTTTGACCGCCTACGCGCATCGGCTCAAGACCGAATCGCGCATCACGGAGCAATGGACGTTTTACACGGGCTCGGAGCCGGTGACCGTGCTGTGCAGCATCATGTCGGTCGCGTCGGACAGCTCGGGCCCGGCGTTTTTGGTCGAAGCGACCCCAGCGGCTCCGTCTAGCGCCGCCGGCGACACTTTGCGCGCTGTGGAGGCGTTCCGACACACCACGGCCCTGGTCAGCGTCATCGACCTCGACGGGCAGTCGCTGATGGAGAACCCGGCGGCCCTGCGCACGTACGGTCATTTGTTCGCGGCTGACGGCAAGCACGCCTTCGAGCGGCGCTTCGCCGACACCGACGACGCAGCGCGCGCCCTGCACCGCGTCAGCAACGGCAAAGAGTTCGTGGAAGAGGTGTGGGTAAGCACGCTGGAAGGCCAGCGGCGGCACGCTATCGAAGCCCGGCCCACGACCGATCCGGTCACGGGGCGCCGCGCCATTCTGGTCAGCGAAATCGACGTCACGTTCCGGCACGAGGCCGAAGAGGTCGTGCGCCGCGTGTATTCCGAGCTCGAATCGCGGGTTAAAGAGCGCACGCTCGATCTCGAGCGGCTCAACCGTGAGTTGGGTGAGGAGCGACAGTTCGTGTCAGCGGTGGTCGACACGGTCGGCTCGCTGCTGCTCGTCGCCGACGCCTACGGCACCACCGTGCGCGTGAATCGCGCGCTGTGCGAGCTCACGGGCTACCAGGCCGAGGAACTCACCGGGCGCCCGATTTGGGAGACGCTGCTGACAGCGCCCGAGGCCGAGTTGGTGGAGCGCGCCTTCGCTGAGCACGGCCCGCGCTTCCACCTCGTCATGCCCAAGCACGTGGAGGGCATGATCCGCACCAAGAGCGGCGAGCCTCGCATCGTGTCGTGGACGAACGCCGCGCTGCTGGAGGGTAGCGGCCTGACCGAATACGTGATTGGTGCCGGCGTCGACGTCACGGACCGCAAAGAGATTCAGCTGCGATTGCAGATCAGCGACCGCATGGCGTCGATTGGCACACTGGCGGCGGGCGTGGCGCACGGCATCAACAACCCGCTGGCCTACGTGATCGCCAACCTAGATTACGTGCGCAACAAGCTTTCGTTGCCGTGGAGCGAGCTGCCGGCTGAAGACGTTCGTGAAGTGCGCGAGCTGTTGGACGAAAGCTTGGAGGGCGCCGACCGCGTGCGGCGCATTGTCGGCGATTTGCGGTCTTTTTCGCGGCAAGGCGACGACCGCGTGCAGTCCGTCGACATCGTGGCCGTGATCGAGCGCGCGCTCAACATGGCCATGAACGAGATTCGGCATCGGGCGCGCGTCGTCTTGATGCTCGAGCCGGTGCCGCGCGTGGTCGGCACGGAGTCCAAACTGGGCCAAGTGGTGCTGAACCTGCTCGTCAACGCGGCGCAAGCCATCGAGGCCGGCAACGTCGAGAACAACGCCATTACCGTGCGCACGCTGCTGGACAAGCACGGCCGTCCACGGCTCGAAATCCAGGACACTGGCGTCGGCATTCCCGAAGAATACCTGCGACGCGTCTTCGATCCGTTCTTTACCACCAAGCCGGTGGGCGTCGGTACCGGGCTTGGTCTCAGCATTTCGCACCGTATCGTCAGCGAGTTCGGCGGTGAAATCGGCATCGAGAGCGAGAACCGCCAGGGCACCCTGGTGTGGATGTCGCTCGAAGCCGCTCCGCTCGAACCGTTGGTTCAGCCCCGGCCGCCGACATTTCCGCCGCCGTCCAATCGCGAGCGCGCTGCGCGCATTTTGATCGTCGACGACGAGCCCGCCATTTTGCGCGCGCTCAGTCGTGTGCTCTCCGGCTACCAGGTGACGCGCGCTCTGTCGGGTCGCGAAGCCGTGAACTACATCGAGCATTCTGGGCCGTACGACGTCGTGTTCTGTGACGTGATGATGCCTGAGCTGTCCGGCATCGACGTTTACGAGCGCGCTCGACAAGTCTGCCCCGGCCAGGAAGACCGCATCGTGTTCATTACTGGCGGCGCGTTCACCGAGCACGCCGCCAAGTTCATCGATTCAATCGACAACCCTAAGCTGGGCAAGCCGTTCGAAGCGGGTGAGGTGCGAGCGCTCGTCAAATCCCTCACGCAGGTGCCGGTGTTCGAGCGCGAGGCGCCCCCCAGCAAATAACTCGCTGCGCGAAGTTGGCCCTGCGGGGGTCCGGCCTCTTACGATTTCGTTTGGAGGTTCTCCGATGCGACGTCCCCCCACTCAAGCCAACAAACGCGCCACCCGCCGCTCCGTGCGGCTCAACTGCCAGGTGGTTCGCGAGCGCGATTTCGAGCTGATCGCCGATCGCATCGTCAACCTCTCGGAAACCGGGCTGGTGGTGAGCCCCGCCGATCCGGCCCTGACCGGCGAGCGGCTGATCATCTCTTTCCAAATCCCCCACTCCGGCCATTGGGTCGACGCCGAAGCCACCGTGGCTCGCGTCGTCCACGGCCGCCGCCCCGGCGAGCACACCCGCGGCCTAGCGCTCGAGTTCGACGGCGTCGAAGAGATCCCGAAAATGATCCTCAGCCGCGTCCTGGGCCGCTGCCCGCCCGCCCCGCCGGGCCACCGCTCAGGCCGCCGCGGCGTCGTAGCCCTCGGCGCGCTGCTAAGTTAGGCGTTCGGGACGGAATTCCTAGCGTTTTGCGGGCAAATCAGCCGCGTTCCGCCTTGCAGTCGCTGACAGCTGGTGAGAAAGTCTTGCCCGAACCTTCGAGTGCAGGAGCGACGCATGCGACTCTTGAGAGCGGGAATGTTGTGTTGGGCGCCGCTTTTGGCCATCAGCCTGTTGGCGCGGCCTGCCGCGGCCGAAGCGCCAATTACGGACGAGGCGCGGAAGCACTTCAACGCGGGCGTTGCCTACCTCCAAGACCCTGACGGCGCGCGCTACGCCGAAGCGTATCAGGAGTTTTTGACGGCCTACGCGGCGTCGC
>JAYUYU010000643.1:0-10975 GCA_043752365.1 Myxococcales bacterium
CTGCAGCGCGCAAGGCTTGCCGACCGTGAGCGGGTGTTCGGACGAGCAGGCGGCGTTCGTCGCCTGCCTCAACAGCTAACGGGGGCTTACCCGTCCTTCATGTTGGCTGCGCGTTTGTTGGCCCGAGCCCACGGGTTCGAGGGAGAATTCACGAAGCTCTCAGGCCAAGACCCATGCAGCTCCAAGAAATCCCCAAGAGTGTTTTCAGGCTCGAACCCCCGCCGCTCTGGTACGTGACGAACGGTGAGCTCACCGTCGGTCCCGTCGTGACCGGCTTACTGATGCGCGGAGTCGAATTCGGGCGTGTCCCCGACTACTGCCATGTTCGGACCTATCGAGGTGATTGGCGGACCCTCGGTTCCGTACGCGAAATTTCGGCGCTGAACAGCAAAGTGGGTGCCAAAGCCCCTTCGCCCGAGCAGCTGGCGGAGTGGGGTCGCCCGGTCGAGCGCATCAAAGACGAAATGGAGCTGGCGCACACGGTAACGTGGCTGTCGCTGGTTACGACGGGCGCCGAGAGCGCCATGTTTCACTACCGCGGCCGCTATGGCCGTTCGCTGGTGACGCGCTCGGTGCTGGGTCCGATGTCGACCGAGCGCTTGGGCTACGCCTTGCCCGAGAGCGACTTGATCTTGAAGTCGGCGCGCCAGGGGCGTCCCGTGTTCGGTCCGCCGTATGGTCCGACCGAAGACTCGTTGGCCATGCGCTTTGCTAGCAGCAAAGGTGGCTCCGGCGCGGTAGCAATGATCCCGGTGTTCATCGGCACCGAGCTCACGGCCATGCTCGAGCTTTCGCGTCCCGGCCACGCCTTCCGCCGCAGCGACTTGCAGCGCGCCGAGCGCATCGTGCAGCGCGCGCTTAAGCAACGTACGAATTGAGCGCTGGGGCGGGGGTGCCCGGCTACTTGGGCTGCCCAATCAGGGTGCAGTTCGGTAGCACCGGGGTGATACCCAATTCCACGCCGTCGAGCGCATCGAGCGTGAGTGCGTCGCAGGTCGTGATGCGGGCGAAGAGCTCGTCGGTCATGGCGTAGTAGGCGACCACGTCGGCCACGGTGCCGGCGCAGGTTGGCAAGACGCTACACGGCAGCACCAAGAGATCTTTCGCGTTTGCGATGCATGGGTCGCGCTTTTCGACACAGGCCTGCTGCGCGTCCTCGGCGCTGGCGGGCTCGTCTTGAAACGTGGCATTGGCGGCCACGAACGTGCACAGGCGTTCCTTCGACCACTTGGCTTCGTAGTCTTCGGCCTTGCTCGTCGCCCAGGCGCAGAAAGCCAGCTGGTCAGCCTGCCCGAGCTCGTTGATGGGAGTTTCTTGCGGAAGCGCCGCTGCGCGCGAGCCTGCGGCTCCTGCCGTACCGGTTCCGGCGCTGTTTGCTCCTGCTGTGTTCGCTGCGGTTCCACCTTGGCCGGAGCTTCCAGCTGCGGCAGCCTGGGCGTTCTTCGCTTCGGAACCGCCGCAGCGCTCAGCGCAAACGCCAGGCCAACCAAGCCCAAGAGCATCCTCATGTGCTGCATGATGCCGAGAGGCCGCTGGTCGTGCAATTGCGTGCTGTCG
This sequence comes from Myxococcales bacterium, assembly GCA_043752365.1. Classification (GTDB taxonomy): domain Bacteria; phylum Myxococcota_A; class Polyangia; order Polyangiales; family Polyangiaceae; genus PMG-095. The sequence continues at coordinate 1,558 of JAYUYU010000643.1, forward strand.
TAGAACATTCAAAAGCTCAGCGTTGCGACTTGAATCAAGTCTTGGGTCTTCGGGCTGAGCGCCAGGGTGCCGCGCAGCCGTAGCAAGCCGCCAGTGGGGGCAGGCGCCGTGACTGGCCAGTCGAGCTCGAACAGCACGTAACTGGAAGAATAACGCTCGAGGTCGACGCCCAGGCGGCTGGCGAGGCCGGGCTGAAACTGAAAATCGCCGATGGCGGAGAAGCTAGCCACCGTCTCTCGGTCCTCGCCGCTGTTCGGCAGCCTGCGGTTCAGCGAAATGAAGACGTCATTGTCGAAGGCGCCATCGTCCGTCGTGACGCGGGCGGGCGACGAGTAGGAGACGTTGCGCGCCTCGCACTGCCACACGTTGCTCAACCTATACGGCGCGTCCGCCTCGTAGCGTACCGCGAGGCTGAGCGCGGTTTCGCCCCCGGCTTCCCAGCGCAGCATTGCCGAAAACTCGCCAAAGTATGGCTCCAGCAGGTCGCCGACGCGCGTGCCGGCCACGCGCTCGTCGGGCAGAAGCTCGTCCCCTTCGTGGTAGCAAACCGCTTCGGGCTCGGGTCCGCATCCCCACAGCAGCAAGGCCAGCACCCCGAGCGCGGCTTTTGTCCGCCGGCCCGCGCTCATGGCACTCTCGACAGTGTGCCCAGTGCTGCCGTCAGCTGGTCGGTGTTGGACCTGACGGAAATGGTGGCGGACAACCCCTCTGCAGTCTGCTCCAGCGTCAGCGTAGCTCGGGGATTGCGGTCTTCGATACCGGGGGCGTCGGGCAGCTTGCCGGCGTCGAGCAGCCCGCTGGCGTCGATGACGAGGGACTGGCTAGGGGCCAGCGCGACGCCGTCCGTGGTCACGCTAATCATCGCGTTCTTCGACCCCGTGACGGAGCCGTCGGAGGTTTGAAGCTTGTAGGTCGCGCCGACTTGGGCGTAGTCGCATGACCGCGTAGCCGACTCGGCGTCACGCGTGATGGTGATGCGGAGGTTGCTTTGGTCGGCGGTTTGCAGCCACTCGAGCGGCCCTTCGAAAACGCCGAACGTCGAATCTTCTTCGACAGCGACGAGCGCGACCTCGCCGTCCGGTGCTTCGCACTCGCGCGGGCAGCCGCTGAACAGGCTCAATGTGGCCCCCAGGGCCAACCACCGCACCACCACTCCCTGCATGCGTCTCGACGCCACGTCGCTCAGGTTAGCAAATCGCAGGCCAGTCTGAATTGAGGCCAAATTCAAACGATAGTGGCATGCAACCGGTGCCGTACCCGTGGCATTCACGTCGCGGTGCGCTGAGCGGGCTGAGCGCGCAGTCAGGGCGCCGCGGGTGCTTTGAGTCGTCGAAGCACGCGCTCTTCCAGAGCGGTGGCCTCGATGCCCAACGATGCGGATGCTGCCAGCAGCAAGGCGTGTTCACGAGGATCGAGGTTGCCGTCGACCGCAGCGGCATCGACCAGTAGCGCCAGCACTCGAGCTTGTGCGTCGGGAGCTAGTGCGCGTAGCGCCTGCGTGGCGGTACCGAGATTGCGCAGGCTGAGTGGTGCGTCGGGCTCGGGCAGATTCCAACGCGCGGCGGCCCGCCGCACGAAATCGCGCTCCTCGGGCCGAATCACGTCGTCAGCGGCCACGACTGCCTCGAGCAGCGCCGACACCTTTGCCCGCATCTCGTCGTCCATGGCGCTCACTTCGGCGGCTTGGGCGCCTCGTCGTCGTTTTGAATGCAGGCGCTCAAGTCGAACAGCATGAAGGCCACGGCTTTCTCTTGCGCGGTCAGCTCCGTGGCGCCGCACTCTAGCGGGAAGCCACGAGGTTGCACCACGCGGTCTTCGACGCTGTTCGACACGTGCAGGCCGGTGAAGACCGCGCGCCCACAAGCTTCGGCTTCGGGCACGCCGATGGGGGCGTTGAACGACATGTATTCCACCACCTTCGGCGCCTGCGGAAAGTTGGGATTGTCGACCGTGATCCACTCGCGCGACACGTCGGGATTAACGGTTTGAATTTCGTCGCGCGGACCAACGACGTTGAGCGTGCCTTGCGTGGTGGACGCATTGACGTTGACCAGCCACTTGGCGAGCGCCTCGCCCTTCGGAAAGGTTTGGTTGATGGTCGCGGGCAGCGAGGCGTCGGCCGCGGCGGGGTTGGTGCGCTCATTCCACTGCCCAGTCGTGGGCACCGGAGCGGGTCCGTTCGAGAACCACACGTGAGCCCAGTGCGACGCGAACACGCGACCGCCCGCCGAAGCGTAGTCGTACAGCGCCTGGCGCGCCGCCGGTGGCTTCTCCGGCAAGAACGCCGTGCCTTCACATGACAGAATGACGATGTCGTATTTCTTTAGCGTTGCCAGGTCGCGCCACAGCTCCGTGGAGTGGGGCAGCATCGCGCCGGCATTCAAGGTCGGGGCGAACGCCTTCACCGAGAGGTCGCCGGCGCCATTCGGGCCGGCGTTGTCGGTGGCCGTGAACAGGTGGATGCGGCCGTCGCCCGCGCTGCTGGTGTGCTCGGCGTCTTCGATGCCCAAGCGCCGTGGCAAGCACTCCATCGCGTCGGCGCCGCCGGCCGAGATGGCGATGCGAGGGATATCGCCCTCGGCTTTGTTGCGCGGAAGGCGCGTGAGCTGCGGATCCGTCAGCGGTGTGTCGGCGCAGCTGGCTACGTTCGGGATCGTGATTTGGCGGCGCCACTTGCCCACTTGAATGACGAGCGGCACGTTCGCGTCAGCCGGGGCTCCGCGCAGCACGAACGCGCCAGTTTCGTCGGTGACGGCGGCGGTTACCGGATTGGCAATGCTGGCGGCGCAGCGATCACACGACGCGCCATCCGTGAACGGCTCCACCGGCGCGTTGGGCACGTAGACCACGACGTTGTAAAGCGGCAGGGTGCCATTGGGAGCAAAGACCTTGCCGCTGATTGTGGTGTCGCCGCCGCCAGTGCAAGTGGGCACCTTGCACGCCAGCCCCTTGCACGGTCCGTTGGGAGCGTTAGCGTCGATGTTGCCACCCAAACTGAGTGAGGTCGTGCCCGCCAGGCCGGTACCCGAGCCTGCTTGCGCCGCGCTAGCGCCGCCCGTGGCGTTGCTGCTACTCGCCGCGCCCCCCACCGTGCTCGTGCCGGCGCCCGGCGAGCAGCACCAAGCACTGCTCACGAATAGGCCCAGGGCTAGGGATCCACGAAAGCTGGCCGGGGTGTAGGGTCGCTGCATCTGTCGAGCCTCCTCTTTAAAGTGGCCAGACGCAGCCCCAACCATTCCTTTTTCGCGGTGCTCGGCAATTGACTCTACATCGCGACCGCAAAATTCGCGGCTGGTTGGTGGTTTGTCAGCGGGCAGGCCCAGGCGCCGTCGCCCCAGCCGAGAGGGCTGGCGGATTGGTCGTGCCGCTGACGTCGCTGCTCGCGAGCGGTCCAGCGCGTCCGAGCCGCAGGTACTTGCGCGCCGCGTAGCCTAAAATCGAGCCGTGGTTGAGCTGCGGTGAGATCTGCGCGCTGGCTCGTTCATGCAAGGCCCGGTAGCGGCTCCAGTGCGCGCCAGGCTGCTGGTGATGCACGGTGTGCAAGCCGTTGTCGAAGACGAACCAATTCCAGAATGGGCTCACGAAGTTGCGCGAATGGTCGTGCGCGGAGCCAGGCTCGCAGCCAACGTGCTGCAGGTAGTTGGTCAGCATCATCCAGTAGGAGCCGAGCAGCGCCGGCAAGCCGAGCGCGCAGGCATAGCCAAGGCCGCCTACCGACCAGCCGCGCCACGCCACGAACAGTCCGAGGGCCGTGACGTGACCGAACACCAGCGTGGTTGTTTCGATCACGATTCGCCGTGCTCGCGTCGGATGCCCCGAGAAGGCTTCGCGTGCGTAGGCTAGCACCAGCGGCCATTGAAAACGCCCCGAGGCGAGCGGATAGCTGAGCGCTGCCAGCGCGCCATCGCGCTCGGCGTGTCGTGACGTGCGTGTGGCGTCGCCCTCGCCATTCAAGAAGCGGTGATGATTTTGGTTGTGCGTCGGGACCCAGGCAAAGCTCGGGAAGCCGTAGAAGAACGACAAGTACGCGCCGTAAGCCAAGTTGGCGCGCCGTGAAGTGAACACCGGACAGTGGTTGTGGTTGTGCGACAAAACGCCCGACAAGTACGAGCAATAGAGCAGCAGCGGCGCGAGCCACGGCAGCAGGCTTGGCTGCAGTAGAACCAGCGCGGGCGAAAGCGGGAACAGCAGGAACGCCCAGACCAACGTGCGTCTGTCCTCGGCAAATCGGAGCTTCATCGTTTTGATCCCCAGCAGGTGGCTTCGCACCCTGCAAAGCCACGCCAGCTTGCTTTAGCGAACGGCGTTGCACCATTCGCGTTGTCGTCAGGTTTCGCGAGGCTTGGTTACTTGCGGAATTCGCGCCGCCGGGCGGCTCGAAATGTGAACGCAGCGCGCGACGAGCAGGCGAGCATCAGCCCTCGTTTGACGGGACTTCGCATGTTTCAGCGGGTTTGCGGCGACGATGCGCTAGCGGGGCCAAGCTGAGCCGAATGCGAATGGACCCGGCGCAGCTAGCGCACGATAATCGTCGGCGATGAAGGCGGGCCGTTCGAAGACTACCGTGCGCAAGGAACCTCGCCAGGCGCGCGCGCAGGCAACGGTCGGCGCCATCTTGGAAGCGACAGTTCAAATTCTCGATCGGGAAGGGCTGGAGGCTGCCACGATGGCCCACATTGCCGAGGTGGCGGGCGTCAGCGTTGGCTCGATTTACCAGTATTTTTCGCACCGTGACGCGATCTTGAACGCGCTACAAGATCGCGAATTCGCGCGGGCGCTTACGCTCGTTCAAGAGTTGCTGGCGGACGGCAACTTGGCGCAGACCCCGGAGCAAACCGTAACCGCAGTCGTGCGCGGCTTGGCGCAACTCTATCGGGCGTGCCCGGGCTTGCACCGCGTGCTCACGATCGAGGGCCTACGGGTCGCGCAGGCCGATCGGGTTCACGCCTTCGACTTGCGCGTGATCGAGATCGTGCGTCACTTCTTGCAAGCTAGTAGCGCGCCAATGCGGCCGAAAAACTTGGATGCCGCGGCGTTCGTCGTGGTTCAAGCCGTGCGCGCCACCATGTTGGCGTGCCTGCTGGAGCGCCCGCCCGGGCTAGACGAGCAGACGCTGATTCAAGAGGTCGTGGACTTGGTGCTCTGTTACTTGGTCAAACAGGATTCGACCGACGCGCGTGCCGTCGTGGCACTTCCAGGCGTCGGCAAGACAGGAGCTCGCTCGTGAAAAATTTGTCTGATTTCGTCGTGTTCAAAGACTCCGGCCTCGAGCGTCGTTTGGGGCAAAAGCCCGCCATGAGCGCGCTGTGTGAAGCGTACTTGGATGAAGCGCTCGACATCGTCGATTTGGAGGGCTTCTTCGACGCTCGAACGGAGCTGGTCGACTACTCGCTCACCTTGGAGCACGTGAAGCAATTCGTGACGCGCATGGTGCCGGAATGGACGCTGCATTCGCCAGCGCAAGACCGTCGCCTGGTGCGTGAGCACTACGACCGCGGCGATGATTTTTTCGCGGCTTTCCTGGGCGAACGCATGGTGTACACCAGCGGCATCTTCCACGACGAGAGCCAGTCGCTCGAACAGGGCCAAGACAACAAGCTCGACTTGGTGTGTCAGAAAATCGGTTTGCAGCGTGACGCCGAGTTGCTGGACGTGGGCTGCGGCTGGGGCACGCTCGCGCTTCACGCGGCCAAGCAGTACGGTGCCCGCTCTACAGGCGTCACGCTTAGCCACAACCAAACTGCCTTCGGTAACGCCCGCATCGAGCGCGCCGGGCTTGCCAACCGCGCGCGCATCGAATGCCGCGACTACCGCGAAATTCCTGCCGGCAAGACCTACGATCGCATCGTCAGCCTGGAGATGGTCGAGCACGTCGGCTTGAAGCACCTCGCCAGCTTCTTTCAGCTGATCGCCGAGCGGCTGAAAGACGACGGGCTGTTTCTATTGCAGTTTGCCGGCCTGCGACGCGGGGGCGGCCTGGGGGTTCCGCCGGCGGGGCTACGGCCCGAAGACATGATTTGGGGGTTGTTCATGAACAAGTACGTCTTTCCCGGTGCGGACGCCTCTCCACCGCTGAGCGCGATGCTGAGGGCCATGGAGAAGGCCGGCTTCGGTATCTACTCGGTCGAAAACATCAGCATTCACTACTCGCTCACTATCCGCCGCTGGCACGACAACTGGCAGCGAAATACCGCAGCCGTGCGCCAAAGCTACGGCGAGCGCTGGTACCGCCTGTGGAACTTCTTCCTGGCCTGGTCGTGGCGCATCGGCGCGCAAGGCAACTCCGAGTGCTTCCAAGTCGTGGCGCACAAAAACCTCGACGGCTTCGACCGCAAGATCTTCCTGCCGCGTGCCGCTGCATCGCTGCGCGCGGCCTGATTGGAGCCGTCTGCGCAGCGCGGGCTAGCCGCCTGGTTTGTTTTGAAACACACCGTCCTCAATCACGCGGATGGCTTTGCTCTCTGCCATACGCGCGAGCTTCGTCAGCGCGCTTTTGGAGGCGTACCACTCGGCATAGCCGCAAGCCGCACACACCAGCGTTTCGTAGGGCGCGGCCACCAACACCTCGGTCTGGTTGCCGCCTAGCACGCCTTTCTTGCCCGTCGGCACGAAAGCGCTCGTGACCGCCAAGCTCTTCAAGCTGCCCAGCGCGTCACAGTACGTCTGCGCCACCGACGTGATGAAGTACAACTTGCGCCCGCTACACTTCGGACAAGTACCGGTGTTTTTCACGCCGCCATCGTAGCCGCGTTAGCCCGCACCCTGAAATGCCTCTAGGCTCGGCCGGCCATGACCACCGCGCGCCTTCTGCTGCTCGTCACCCTGCTGCTCACCGCCTGCGGCGGCAAACCCGCGCCAGTAAACTCGTCCCAACAAGAGCTCGACCGCCGCCACTGCACCGCCAACACTGACTGCGCCAGCGGGCTCTGCTCCAACGGCCGCTGCGGCTGAGCTGAGTGGGCTTGGGTCGGCGGGGGCGCGCGGGCGGTGCTGGTAGGCAGCGCGGCCTGCTCTGCGAGGGCGACCCGGAGCGGCGAGGCTCACGGACACTCGAAGTGCGCTGACAGCGAGCGCCTTCTCGAACAGGGCCTCCGGGCGTCCGAGGGTAGCGGCAGCACGACCGCACGCTGTAGCCGCGCGAAGCTGTCGGGCCACTGAGCAAGGTTGAGCCCGCGCCTCGCGCCCTCGATGTACGCTTCTATTCCACCGCGCGCATCGTTGTAAGAGCACGCTCGCCGCTTGGATGTGCCGACGTAGGGCGCCTGACGATGGATGGGCTCATAGCTGAAATGCCTGGAACCTAACCATTCTATCGCTGCGTTATTCCGGCCCGCGCCAGTCGCGCCACAAGTCGCGAGAGGCTGGGGTCCGTTGCGAGCCGCTCGCGCAGCATCGCGCCGATGAAGCTGACGTCGTTGGCAGGGAGCAAGGGGCGTAAGGGCGCGAGCGCTCGTTCGATGCGTTGGGCGAGGTAGGCGTCGAAGGTGTTGGCGCCGGCCCTCGAAGCTGGTGCGGAGGCTCGCTCGGCGCAGTGCCGCTCGCTCCCGTTGCCTTGGCTCGCTAGCTGTCGCTGGAGTTGGGCGATGAGCTTGCTCAGCGCATCGGGGGGCGGTCTGCGGGGCGGCACAGTCACTGGACCCGGTAGGGGATGTGGCGGTGCGGTGCTGGGGCGCCTCGGGTGTTGGGTTTGAGGGTGGCCCTGCTGAAGGATTGGTCCATGACCAAGACCGTGTCTTTGCCGTGGAGGTCGAAGGTGCGGCTGGGATTTTGGGGGCGAAGTTTGGGCTGATCGGTTGTGTCGAGGGTGACGCTGACTTGGCGGACGTCGCGGTCGAGTTGGAGGAGGACATGGGCGGTCCCGTCCACGGCGGTGGCGGCTGGCTTGCCATCCACGTGGACGGCCAGATTGGAGGCGTTTTCGGCGCGTACGACGAGGACCACGTCGCGGAGTTTGCGGATGCAGGTGGCCTCGACGGCAAGAGGTTGCGCGAGCGCCTGACCGACGCGACGCGTGCGGGTGAGGCGAAGGGGCGACAGTTCAGCGCTCGATTCGTAGCCGCCTGGGCAGGTGACGGTTACCGGGAGAGTTTGACCTTCGGTGCCGCGTAGACGGACGTTAACGGCACCAGAGTTGCTCGTTTTGCCGAGGTTGGACTTCCCCGTCGCGAACGCGACGTCAGCCAGCGGCATCGTGTCGTCAGTGGTGGCGCGCAGGGAGATCTCGAAGCGGTCGTCAATGGTCTTTGAGCCGCAACCGAAGGTCGAGACAAGAAGGAGAGCACAGGCGGTGAGGTGCAAGTTCATTGGACGATCTCCGGGCAGGACGGCGTGGCGCGCGTGCCGGTACATGCGCCGCTTGTTCGGCGCTCCAGAAGGCGCCTCATTGCCTGATACGCCGGGTTTTCCGGGCGTGTGCTGCCGAGTTCGGCGTAGGCGGCTCGAGCTTCAACGTAACGTCCGGCGACTAGGTGCGCTGCCGCCGTTGCGGCTAGTGCGGTGCCGGGAGATCCTCCGCGCTGTTCGGCGCTCGCTGGCGACGGCGGTGTCGGCGCAATTGCAACCGGCACCGCGGGCGTATCGGTGACCGGCGGTTTGAGGGTCGGGGCCCGAGTGATGCCAGTCGGCGCCTTGTTGGCCTTTGCGGGGTTGATAGCCTGCGCATGCGAACTCGCGCTCGTCCTTGGGTCGCGACCAACGACGTGCGAGACGCCGACCATCAACAGCGCCAGCGTGACGGCAGCACCGAGCGCAATTGTGGCCACCGCCACGGGCTGCGCCTTCGTGCGCACTCCGATCCGCGACAGGGCCCGACCGAACCCGCTTGGTGGCTTTGGGCGAACGCTTCGCGTCGGAGGAGGCGAGCTCTTCTCGCCGGCCGCCCGAGGCTGCGCTGGTTCGGCCGGCCCTGACGAAACGGGGGCGTCTTGCTGCTGCGGCGCCTTAGGTTGGGGCACCGGTGTGGGAGCCAAATCGGCTTTCAGTCCGTCCAGGTCGAACGCAGTCGTCTCCTGCCAGCCAAGCCCCGCTGGGCTCGATGGGATTTCGGGCGGTGGTGGAGACAGCGGCGGTTCAGCGGCTGCTACGGCTACGATACGAACTGGTCGAAGACGGTGCGTCTCAATGACGGGGGTTGGCTCGACCGCGGGCGCCCGAAACGTTTCAGGTCCGACACGCTCCATGCGCGCCGTCTGCTGACCCGGGGCCGGAATCGCGGCGGGAACGACCTGAAGTCGCTCCATCACCTGCGTTGCTTGGAGATCGGGCGCGAGCCGCTCGATGCGCTGGGTGCGGGAGACGTCGGCCCTGAACTCCAACGGCGTCTCGCGCGTCTCGATGGCTGCCTGCAGGTTCTCGACGCGCGGAAAGCGGTCCAGGGCGAGCTTGGTGGTCTGCGTGTCGGTCGGAAGTGCGGCGAGAT
>JAYUYU010000644.1:0-4456 GCA_043752365.1 Myxococcales bacterium
AGCGTCGTTCCAAGCCGCGCCGAGCCGCAACAGGCCACGCACGAAGCTAGCGGCCGAGAGCGGCGCTGGAAAGGCGCCGAGCTCGAGTCGCAAGCCCGAAAGCCAATCCGGGCTGCCGATCAACTCGTGCAAATTGCGCAGCGACAGCTGCCGTGGCCAACCGTCGGCGGCGTCGTGCGCCATACCGTGCTCGAGCACGTCTGGCATGCCGTGCAGTCCGAGGCTGCCGAGCGCGTCCGCGGAGTCGCCGAGAAACCGGCGCGCCTGTTCGGCGATGTCTGGGTTCGGCAGCTCCAGCTCGGCGCGGCTGCGGCCCGCGAAGCTTGGTAGCTCCGCCCGCAGCTCGAACAGGCGCGAACCAGCGTCGCGCAGCGAGTCGCCGCGTTCGCACAGCACCTCGACCAGCGCGGGGCGGCGCGCTTTGTCGCGCAGCGCGTGGCCAAGCAACTCGCGCCAAGTGAAATGCCCCGCCAGTGGCTTGTCGAGCGGGTGGCGTTCAGACCGGTAGCGGCGCACGCGCTCACCTTCGCGCGGCAAGGCGTGCTGCATCAGCTCCAGCCAGTACAGGTAGCGGACGAGCGGCGCCGCGATAGGATCGCTCGTGTCCGTCGCGAGCCGGTCCAAGGTCTCCGGATCACGCAAGACTTCAGGCACCGTCAGCGTGACTTCGCGCCCAGCGCGCAGCGCCCGGTAAGCCGCGCGAGCTCGCGGAACCACGCGCGCGAGCTCGCGATCCAACTCGAAGGGGCTCAACTCGCGCATGGCGCTAGTTAGAGCACGTCGCCGAAGCTTCCGGTTAGGCGAAACCCGAGCGTTGCGAAGCCCAGCAGCCTGCCATACGCCGCCCGCTGCTCACGGCAGACGGAGGCGCTGCAAGTCTGCTCGCTCCAAGCGACCCAGTGGGCGAACGACGCCGTCGGGCCGAGCCGAAAGTGCGAGCCAAAAAGGTAGTCGATGCCGCCCGCCACGCGCCCGCCAAGCCCGCTGGTCGAAACGTGCGCATCAGCTGGCGCGCCCTGCAACTTCAAAGTTCCGCCGCCGAACGTGAGCGCCAAGTAAGGATCCCAAGCGCCCTCGTCCGCAAAATAGACCCGCCCCACGACACCCAGAAAGCGCGCGCCTCCACCCGTCCTTGTCAGCGCGCTGTCCCCAGTTTCGGCAAAGCCGCTCACCACCCCTTCGCCACCGACCGCGAAGAATGGGGTGACGCGATAGAGGAGCGCGGCTTCGATTCCGGAACCCGGCGCCAGCGTGAGACAACCACGGTCGTCGAGGCTCCCTGCGCCGCAGCTTGGTAGGAACGCTGCAAGCGTCGCGCTGACTTCGAGGGGACGTCTAGGCAGCGCGCGGGCTCGCGCGAGCGGCGGCGGGAGATCTGCCCCTGGAGGCGCGGTTGGGGGCCCGAGGCCGGTGCCCCGCCACTCTTCGTAGGGCAACGGCAGCTCGTCGGGAATGTTCGACGGCGTCTGCTGTTCAGCCTTCGCCGTGGAGGAAGAGGCGATCACGAAAGCCACGAAGGCCTGCAGCGCTAGCTGTAGAGGCCAAGGGTTGCGCCTAATTGGAGCGGTCACGGCCCCTGTTCGGGCAGCCGCGTGCAATAGTTGCGTGCCTTTTCATGGCGACGCGCAGATTGCCCGTGATTCAAGAGCCGACCGGCGAGGACGCCGAAGCGGCGGCGCGTCCCGCCTGGCATTGGGTCATCATCGGCTCGGGGCTGCTCGTCACTATGTTCCTGCCTTTGGGCTTGGCCGCGCTCGCGCTCGGGCGTACCGGCTTTGCGGTTCGGTGGCTTGGCCCGGTTGCTGCGGCGGGCCTGGCGGTGGGCGTGGCCTTCGCGCTGGCGGCTGGGACGGCCGGCTACCTCATTGCCCGTTTTGGGCCGCGGTCACAGCCTCGGCACGCAGCCTTTGCGGGGCTCGCGGCCGGGGCAGAGCTCTGGTTTTTGGTGCTGTTGAGCGGCGGCTTCCAGGCCGCTTTTCTGGGCGCGAGCACATTTTTCATGCTCTGTGCGCTGGGCGCGCCGTTTTGCGTGCTGGGTGCATGGCTCCAGCGTCGCAAGAAATCCCCGCCTTGAGCAGGCCTGAGCAGGGCAAGGCGCTCCGCAGCCCTCCAGCTATGATGCTACCCTCATCCCGTCCGGGAGATTCGAGCAGCCCATGAGTGTCGATCAAGAGCTAGCGCGCGCAGTCGCAGAAACAGACGCCGAAGCCAGTGTGCCGGCAGTAGCGCCCGCGCTCGGTCCCGAGCGCCCAGCGCCAAAGAAGAAGGGCAACCTGGGTCTGTTGATTGGCCTTTTGGTCATGGTGGCAGGCGTGCTCGTACTGGTGTTCACCAGCTTCAAAGGTGCCGCCATCTACTCGCTGGACGTCGATAAGTTGGTGCAAAACGCCGCACACTACAACCAGCGCACCATCCGCGTGAAAGGCATGCTGGTGAAGGGTACCTTGGCGCGCCGCGACGAACCCTGCGAATACCGCTTCAAGCTGGAAGAGAAGGGCGCCGTGTTGTCGGTGCAGCACCCCTCCTGCGTGGTGCCCGACACCTTCAAAGACATGCCGGGTATGGACGTCGAGGTACAAGCCGAGGGCAAGCTGGCGGACGACGGCAAGACGTTCGTTTCGACCGCCATCGTGGCCAAGTGCCCGTCCAAGTACGAGATGCAACAGAGATCGTTGGCCGGAGAGCTGGCGCCCCACGCGGGTAAGCAAGCCGCCCCGGTTCAGACCCTCTGAGAAAGACTGAGCGAGCAGATGTGGGATCGCTTTTTGCGCGCCTGTCGGCGTGAGCCGGTCGACGCGACACCGGTGTGGTTCATGCGTCAAGCCGGGCGCTACATGGAGGAGTACCGCGCGCTCCGTAAAAAGCACACGCTGATCGAGCTGTGCAAAAATCCGGAGCTGGCGACCGAAGTCACGCTGCAGCCAGTGAAGGCGCTGGGTGTCGATGCGGCCATCCTGTTCGCCGATATTTTGCTGTTGCTCGAGCCGCTCGGCGCGCCCTTCGAATTCGCGGCCGGTGAAGGCCCTGTCATTCACACGCCGGTGCGTGACAAAGCGGGCGTCGACAAGCTGCGCCTATTCGCCCCCGAAGAAGGCCTCGGCTACGTGCTGGCCGCGATTCGAATGATTCGCAAGGAGCTGGACGGCAAGACGCCACTGATCGGCTTTGCCGGCGCGCCCTTCACGCTCGCCAGCTACCTGATCGAAGGCGGCGGGAAAAGCAAAGACTACGCCATCACCAAGCGCATGATGTACCGCGAGCCAGCCGTCTGGCACGCGCTGATGGAGAAGCTCTCCGAGATGACGCGCCGCTACCTGCTCGCGCAGGTCGAAGCCGGCGCCCAAGCCGTACAGCTCTTCGATTCGTGGATCGGCGCTCTCTCGCCCGACGACTACGTGCAGTTCATTCAACCGCACGTGAAGCACATCCTGTCGTCGGTCGAACAAACCGGCGTACCCGTCATCCACTTCGGCACCGGCACTGCCATGCTGCTCGACCTGCAAAAGCAAGCAGGCGGCACCGTCATCGGCATCGACGCCAAGACCCCGCTCGACTGGGCGCGCAAGCTCCTGGGCGACGGCGTCGCGGTGCAAGGTAACCTTGACAACCTGCTGCTGGACGCCCCGCGCGACTTGCTGGCCGCCCGCGTCAAAGACGTCTTGCATCGCGGCGGTCACCGCGGCCACATCTTCAACCTTGGTCACGGCATCCTCCCCGAAACCAACCCCGACGCCGTAAAGTACGTCGTCGACCTCGTTCACGATCAATCCATCGCGCGCCTCTAGCGGCGCCCGCACGTCCCGTGCGCTCGTCCCCGCGTACGCGACGACCCGCCAGCACGCGACGACCCGCCGGCCCCGGCCCCCCTAGCACCCGACGCGCCGGCACCCGTCGCCTTTCCGTCCGTCCGTCCGCTCGCTTGAAATGTCCTGCCTCGGACCCCGTCTTCTCAAGTCGAGAATTGGCCAATATTAGATGATGATCCTCACAGTTGGGTGCAAACGCGGTTGGGTGGACGTGTCGTGTGAGAGGTTCGCGGCCGACTTCGCTTGAGGTCGCGCGCGGTTTGGGTGGGGGCGCGCGCGGTTCGGGTGAGGGCGCGCGTGTTCGGATGATGGCGCGCGCGTTCGGATGATGGCGCGGGCGGTTCGGATGATGGCGCGCGCGTTCGGGTGAGGGCGGTTCGGATGATGGCGCGCGCGATGAACACGCGGGGTGCGAGCGCTCTTGCGAGCTCGGTGCCGGGACGGCGAGGCTCCGGCCTTGTTGCGGCTGCTAGAACGAGCACCAGTAGTGTCCGCCACATATCGGGGACTTACGGAGCCTTGGCCTGAGAACACGGCCGCAATTGTCTAATAATGGCCAATTCCGCGATCGCGACGGCGCCTGGGTTTGCGGTGTTCAGGCGCTCGCGAACCGCGGAAAGCGCGCTCACGTCCCGGCCCAGCGCACAGCG
>JAYUYU010000645.1:0-10961 GCA_043752365.1 Myxococcales bacterium
CCTTCACCCGTCACCGGCCTTGGACAGATTAGGCGCGATGAAGCTCGCGGCCCTCGACCTCGGCTCCAACTCCTTCCACCTGCTCGTCGCTCAAACCGACGGCGTAAGCGTGCTGTCGAAAGTCGGCTCCGACAAGGAGTCGCTGCGGCTGGGCGCTGTGGTTCAAGAGTGCGGACAACTGAGCGAAGAGGCCTACGCGCGAGCGCTGCACACCGTCGGCCGCATGGTGGAGCTAGCGCGCAAGCTCGGCGCCGAGAAGGTCATGGCCGTCGCAACCAGCGCGCTGCGCGATGCCCGCAACGGACGAACTTTCTGCGATGACTGCTCCACGCGCTTCGGCGTCGAGATCGAGCTGCTCAGCGGCGACGACGAAGCGCGCTTGGCCTACCTGGGTGCGCGCAGCGCGCTGCCGCTCACGACGGGTCGCGCGCTGGTCGCCGACGTCGGTGGCGGCTCGGTCGAGCTGGCGGTCGGCGAAGACCGCAACTGCGAAAGCGTACAAAGTCTTCAGCTCGGTTTCCTGCGCCTGGCGCGCGCGTTTCCCGTGAAAGAGCCGGGCGGCAGCGCGCGGCTCACCCGCTATGTCCAACTGGAGTGCGAGAAGGCGCGCTGGCAGCTCGGGCGGGTCGACACACTGCTGCTCTCGGGGGGCACCGCGCGCGCCATCGGCAAGTTGCTGGGCGGCGGCAGCGCCAGTGCCAGCACCGGCCAAGTACTGGAGCTCTGCGACGAGCTCACCCGGTTGCCCATCGAGCGCTTGCTCAAGCGCGGAGTCGACCCCGCGCGCGCCGCGACTCTGCCGGCCGGGGCGGCGGTCATCTCGGGGCTGCTGGCGGGCTTGGGCCAGCGAGAGCTGCACGTTTCCCCGCGCGGTTTGCGCGAGGGTGTGGTTTTGCGGGAGCTGTCGCGGCGCACACCCCGGGCGGCCTGAGGTCCTGAGGCCGACGCGAGCCTACGGCACCGCCTCCCAGGGCTTCATGCTGGGGCGCGGCCGAGTTCTGGCAACCACGCCCAGCACCTGCTCCTGAGCGTCTGGCCGCGGACCGCCCTCCGGCGTGGGCAGGCGACTGTAAAGACCTTCCGCGTCCATTTCGTAGGCGCCGCAGTCGTCGTCTAGCAAGGGCCAGATGCATTCTTCCAAGATCTGTTTGCGCAACAGCTCGCTCTTGATGGGAAATAGCAGCTCCACGCGCCGGTCCAAATTACGCGGCATCCAATCGGCTGACGAAAGGAACAGCTCCTGTTCACCTTCGACCCCGAAGACGAAGACCCGCTCGTGCTCCAGGAACCTGCCCAGCAGTGAGCGCACGCGAATGTTCTCCGAGACGCCGCGGAGTTGGGGTCGCAAGCTGCAAGGGCCGCGCACCAACAGCTCTACCTCCACGCCTGCGCCCGACGCGCGGTACAGCGCACGGATCACGTCTGGATCGACCAGCGCGTTCAACTTGGCGAAAATACGTCCGCGCCCGCCCGTCTGCGCCCGCCGCGCTTGCTCGTCGATTAGCTCGAGGATTTTCGGGCGCAGTGAGGTCGGGGCCACCGAAAGCACCCGGTAGCGCGGCGCAAGCGAGAAGCCGGACAGCGAATTGAACAGCTCCGAAACGTCCTCGCCTAGCTGCGGGTCGCAACTCAAGACTGCCACGTCGGTGTAAAGCCGCGTCGTCGCGGCGTTGTAGTTGCCGGTCGAAAGGTGCACGTAGCGGCGCAGCTCCGTGCCCTCACGGCGTACGATCAACAGCGCCTTGGCGTGCGTCTTCACGTCCGCGACGCTGTAGAAGACGTGCGCGCCGGCTCGCTCCAGCGCGCGCGCCCAAGCAATGTTGTTGGCTTCGTCGAAGCGCGCCTTGAGCTCGATCGACACCGCGACCTGCTTACCGTTCTCGGCGGCCCGAACCAGCGAGCGCATCGCCTCCGCGTCCGCGCCCGCGCGGTACAGCGTCATCTTGATCGCCAGCACGCCCGGGTCTTGCGCGGCGAAGGACAGCAGATCCAGAACTGGTACGAACGAGTCGTACGGATGGTGCAGGCAGACGTCCGCGGCGCGAATCACGCTGAAAGGATCGCCCTTCTCCATCCAAGCGGTCGGCACGCGCTGCATCAGCGGCGGGTCGCGCAGCTCGGACCGGTTTTGAGACGCCAGCTGGAACAAGCACGAAAGACCGAGCGGCGCTTGCGACTCGTACAGGTCGTCGGCCTCGATTTCGAGCTTTTCCAGCAGCAAGCTGCGGATGTGGGGCGGCAGCTGCGGCGACACCTCCAGCCTCACGGCGGCCCCGAAGCGACGTCGCCGCACGCCGCGATCGACCGCCGACAGCAAATCTTCGGCCGCGTCCTCCAATACGTCGAGGTCCATGTCGCGCGTGACCCGGAACGGATGGCAGCCGCGGATCTCGAGCCCTGGAAACAAGTCGCTCAGGTTTTGACCGATCAAATCCTCGAGCAGGATGAAATCCTTCGCGTCCTCTTGCCTGCCGCCGACGGCCACGAAGCGCGGCAAGCTTTCGGGCACTTTCACGCGCGCGAAGCGGTGCTCGCTGCTTGACGGATCGTGCAGCTCGACCGCGAGCGACAGTGAAAGATTGGAGAGAAACGGAAATGGGTGGACTGGATCGACACCCAGCGGGGTCAGCACTGGAAACACGGAGGCTCGAAAGTACTCACGCGCCCAGGCTTGTTCGCTCTCTTGCAGGTCGCCAAAGGCTTGCACGCGCACGCCCGCGGACGTGAGCCCCGGCAACAACACCTCGCGGTAGAGTAAATCGGCTTCCTTGAGTTGGCGCTGGGCCAGCTTGCGAATACGCGCCAACAAATCGCGCACCTCGATGCCGTCGGCCTGCTTGGTGGCCACGCTGGCGTCGAGCTGCTCGTGCAAGCCCGAGACGCGAATCATGAAAAATTCGTCGAGGTTCGAGACTTGAATGGCCAGGAATTTCAGGCGCTCCAGCAGCGGCCAACGCGCGTCACGCGCTTGGTCGAGCACCCGGTCATTGAACGAGAGCCACGAAAGCTCGCGATTCACGTAGAGGGCGGGGTCGTGCAAATCTATGGGCGGGACGTCGCTTTGGCTGGTCATTTGGCGAGAAACTCGTTCGAAGGCCTGAGCAATTTCACTTACCCGCCCCGCTAGCTGTCACCATTACAGAAACGTGAAATTATCGTGACGAACCTATGCGCAGCTCTCGGCGGCGGAGTAAAGTGAGCCCCGCCGGCAACACCAAGAGCGCGGTGGCCAAGCACGACAGCTCGCCGATGACGGCGTACTTTCCAAACGACTGCAACGCCAAGTTGTCGCCAAATAGCAAGCTGCCGTAGCCGAGCATGGTCGTCAGGCTGCATGCCGCGATGGCGCCGCCGACCGACTGCAGGCTCTTCTGCACGTCACCCAGCGCGCGCAGCCGATCGCAGAAGTTGATCGCGTACTCGACGCCAATGCCGAAGGTCAGCGGCAGGGCTACGAAATTTAGAAAGTTCAGGCGCACGTCAAAGACCGCGGCCGCTCCCAGCGTGAACCAAACCGCCAACAGCAGCGACCCTAGCACCGCCAGCACCGGCAAGAACGCGCCCGTTGCCAGCGCCGCGACGACCACCACGACCGTGAACGCGACCGCGATGGTGCGCGGAGCATCGCGGGTCATGGAGCGGATCATCTCCGCGAAGACACTGGCCCGGCTGGCGTTCGGCACGATTTGTCCGCCTGGCTCCCGCACGCTCTCGAGCAAATCTGCAATCTTCAATAATTGCTCGCCCCGACTGCGCGACAGCTTGGGGTCGATTTCGACGAAAACCGCCGTGCCGAAGCGGCCGTCCGTCTCCGTAAAGCGCTCGCGCAAGAGCGGCGGCAAATCCTCGGGCTGGAGCGCCTGCAAGCTGTCCGGCGGGCGGAACTCTTGGGCGAACTCAAGGTCGGCGCCGCGCAAGCGTGGCAAGGCGCGGTCGAGCTCGCGCCGAACGTCCGCCAATACCTGAAGCTTGCGCTGCACGACCTGAGGCCGTCCGCCCAGGTAGTCGTAGGCGGTGGTCACGCGCTGAACGAGCTTGCCCCCGAACATCTGGCGATCGCGAGCCACGACCGCGTCGGCCAACGCGGCCGCGCCCGCCAAGTCGCGCGCCAAGAGCAGGTCCGGCGAGCCGCGCGTGCCGAAGATTTCGTCGGCTTTGACGCTGAAATGGCCGGCGCCACCCTTGGAGCTGCTCTTGCTGCGCAGCTTGCCAAAATCATACTCCCAGGGGTTAGCAATGTAGCCAGCGATGGGCCGCGCCAAGAAAATTGCGGCGGCGGCCACCACCAACAAAACCAAGAGTGGGCGGCGCGTTGCCAACCACCCCAGCCAACTCGTCAAGCGAGGCTTGCGCTGTTCGCGCACCACGACCGAGCGGCGCGCGCCGAAGCGAAAGCCGTCCAACGCAGCGATTGACGCCGGGCACAGCCCAAACGCTGCCAGCCAGCATGCCAGCGACCCCACGCCACCAATCAGCCCGAACTCGCTGAAGCCGCGAAAGCTGGTTACTCCAAGCGAAAGATAGGCACCCGCGGCGGCCACCGCGCCAAGCCACGTACCGCGACGACAGTCCAGCGCCGCCTGCTCGAGCGCTGGTACCAACTCGAGCCCGCCTTGGCGCAGCTCGCGGTAGCGCGCCAGGTAGATCATCGGAATGTTGATGCCGTTGCCAGCGATGATCGAGCCGAGGAAGCCGCTGGCCATGTTCAAGTGACCGAACGCCAGCTTGGCCACAGCAAACGCCACGCCGCAGCCGACGGCCGCTGCCGCGAAAATGTGCAAGAGCGCCGAGATCGAGCGGAAATACCCGAGAATGACCGTCAAAATTAGGCCGAGGGCCAGCGACGAGACCAAGGCAATGTCCGCGATCAACGACTTTCGCTCGGCCGCCGCGTTGGGGATGTCACCGGTGAAGCCGACTTGCGCTTGAGGGTGGAAGCTGCCCGGTCGAAGTTCTTCGACTAGCAGCGTCACGCGCCGCAGCAAGTCGTCGGAGCTGAGCTCGCCCATGCCGGCGGCCGAAGCTCGAACCACCAGCGCGTAGCGGTTGCCAGCGGGGTTGCGGAAGTAGTCGGACTTGAAGCGATCTTGCGCGGCCATTTCGCGCTCGATGCGCTCGCGGATGCGCCGTAGCGGCGGGTCCTCTACACCGCCTGTTGCGGTTGGTTTGGCGTCACGCGGTTCGGCAGCGCCGAGGGCGGAATCACCGATGCTGCCGCCCAGCTCGCGCAGGTCGTCGTCGACCGCAACCTCGCACGGCTCGTCGAGCCCGACGTCGTCGCCCGCGCGTTGGAGCTCGCAGCGCACGAGCCGCAAATCGCGCTCTGACGCGAACAGCCAGCGATTGTCCTGGAAGTAGCGTCGCTCGGCGGCGGCCCCGGTTTGGACCGACGCCACCAGCGTATTGGGCAAGCTGCGAACGCGCGACGCGAGCGCGTCGATGAAGCGCTGATTGGCCTGGGCGTCGGGCGACTCGATGACAACGACCAAAGTCGATGCGCCGCCGGCCTTGCGTTCCAGCGCCGCGCGAAAGCGTTTGGCGGTGCCGCTCTCGCTCGGCAGCAGGCTGACGAAGTCGCCTTTGATGCGAAGCTGGCTGGCCAGCAGAAAGCACACGCAAACTAGCGCTAGCGCCGCGCCCAGCACGCGCCGCGGGTGAGTCGCGGCCCACACCGTGTAGCGGACCAGCCAGCGCTCCATCAGCCCACCACGCGCCCTCGTGGAGCTATTCATCATGCTGTACCGAGCCCGTCACACGACTCTCACCCTGGAGTGTGATTGAGGCGCACACTGTGCGTGCTCAGCGTTGCTGGGGTACCACACTGTTCTTGCCCACGCTGGGCGAGCAGCCGCGCATACAAGGCAAACAAACTTTCGAAGTGTTGTTCCGATGACGGAAGGGTGGCGGCTGCACGAAGCGCCGCCTGGCCGAGCTCGGCCCTGGGACGCGACAGCAGCCTCTGCATGGCGCGGGCCACCGCCTCGGCGCCGTCGCCCGCCGCGTAAGTCTCCGAATAGTCGGGATGGGCGAGCGCGCCCGCACCGCCTGCGGCCGGTACGACCACGGGTGTGCCGCTGGCCAACGCTTCGGCCACCACGAAGCCGAACGTCTCGCCCACCGACCCGTGCAACAGCAGGTCTACACTGGCCAAAATCCCAGCAAATTCGGCGCGATTGTGGGTAAAGGGCAGGAAGGTGACGTGGTCCAAGCCCCGCGCACGGCGCCGCAGCGCTTCCCGCTCGGGCCCGTCACCCAGCACCACCAGCGCGATGGGGCGTGAGCGACGCGCCACATGTAGGGCGTCCACCAGCAGCGCTTGGCGCTTGTCCGCCGCGAGCCGTCCGGAAATCAAGACCAAGGCGGCTTCGGGCTCGCCCGAGAGCGGGCCCAAGAAGCGTGCCCGCAGCGCCGGGTCACGAC
The DNA here is from genome assembly GCA_043752365.1 of Myxococcales bacterium. Lineage (GTDB taxonomy): Bacteria > Myxococcota_A > Polyangia > Polyangiales > Polyangiaceae > PMG-095. The sequence continues at coordinate 6,421 of JAYUYU010000645.1, forward strand.
AGTGTGAACCCAAGTCACTGTGGGTGATGCCAAACGGCACAGTAATGACACGCAAGCAACCGCGCGCGGTCAATTGCTTCTCAAGCCAATGACCGGCGACCACCGTCGCGTCACAGAAGCTGGTGATTCTGCGATGCCAGCCCCATGCGGCATGCTCGATGCAATCGGCAAGGCTCGCCGGCAACGCGCGTTCGAGAACCGGACGCAGGTAGCAGCCAATCGGATCAGAATGGTGAAAATAGACGCGCACAACGCCCTCGGGCAGCAGGCGGGCGGCCAACGCCGGCGCGAACGGGCTCGAAATCTGCACGATATCGGGGCGTTCTTCGGCCACCACCCGTCGCATCAGATCAATGCGCCACGGTACGCGGTAGGTCGAATCGTAGGGCATGGGCGGGGCCGCGTAACGCACCAGCTTCATGCCCGAGTGCTGGCTCACCTCGTGGGCCTTGCCGGGCGCAACGACGGTCAGCGTGTGGCCGGCGCTCTGAGCCGCTTTTCCCATCCTTTCCAAGTACGAGCGAACGCCGCCACCACGGTCCGAGAAGAACTCGCAGAGGTCCAAAATGCGTAGTGAAGAAGCTAGGCTCATCGAGAATTTCCCTGATTCGGATGTAGCAGAAGCTCGCCGGGCAGCTTTTTGGCCAGCCCGTATCGGCATCGTCAACGACTACGTTCGCATACCGTACGCCAACGGTTCGTCCTTCGCCTCGCAATTCCTGTACCGCGAGTTCAGGAAGCGCGGCCACCGTGTCACGGTGATCGGCGCTGACGACCCGGAGACCAAGCCATCCGACTTGCCCGAGCACGCCGTGTCCTTCCGCAGCCTGCCGCTGCGAAACCACCCTGGGGTGCACCTGGCGCTGCCGTCCCGCAATCGGCTGCAGCAGTTGGAGCGCGAAAACTTGGACGCCGTACTCGCCCAAACGGGTTCGGCCATGCTGGAAGCCGGCGTTTGGCTGCGCGCACGGCGAGGAGTGCCGCTGGTTTGCGTGAACACCATCCATTTGCCCAGCGTGTACAAGCTGGTGCTGCCCGAAGCTCTGTATGAAACTCGCGCCGACGACGCGTTTCGCGAGCATGTGATTCCGTGGGTCGAGCAGCAGACGGTCAGCGCCTACAACCAGGGCGACGGGCTGGTCGTGCTCTCGGCAGGGTTGAAGCAGTATTGGGAGAATCGCGGCGTAAGAGTGCCGATTCACGTCATTCCTCGCGCCGTCGACCCGAGCGTTTTCGACAACCAAGACCTGCCGGACCCGTTTCCGGCAGCCGCGTTGCGCGGCTCACGCTTGCTGGTGGTCTGCCGGCAGGTGCGCGAGAAGGGCGTCGCAGATTTGCTCGAAATTTTCGCGAAATTCGTGGCGCCGGTGGTGCCGCACGCCACGTTGACGCTGGTGGGCGACGGTCCGGATCGCGACACGTTCATGGCGTTGGCCGAGCGCTTGGGCATCGAGGGCCGCGTCTTCTTCGCCGGGGAGCAGGCGCTGGGCGCGATTCCGGCGTTCTTGCGGCACGCGGACGTGTTCGTTTACACCTCGCTCAGCGAAACCTACGGACAAGTCGTCAGCGAAGCCCAGTGGTGCCACTTGCCGGTCGTGGCGCTCGCCGACGGCATGGGTGTCTCACAGCAGGTCGAGCACGAGCGCACGGGCCTCTTGATCGATCCGAGCGGCGATCCCGAGCAGGTGAAATGGCGCTTTGCCAAGGCGGTGCTGCGACTGCTGCACGAGCCGCGCGAGCGCGAACGCTTCGCGCGCGAAGCCGCCGATCAGGTGCGCAGGCGGGCGAGCCCGGAGCTGAGCGTGGCGCGCTATTACGACGCGTTCGCTACCGCTCGCGACCACCTGGAAAAGTCGTCGAAGCAGGAGCCTACGCTGGCAATGCGCGAGATGCGTTCGCTGGCGCGTTGGACCGGCCTGCACCTGACCTTGGCAGGGGTCGGCCTGTTGCGTCCCCCCACCACCGTCAATCGCAACCGCACGCGTCAGCCGAACTGGGACGGCGCAAAGCTCAAGCCGATTTCGTCTGATGGTGGCCTTGGCGCCCGGCCAAGAGCATGAGCGAAGGGTTGAGCACCAGCTGACCGCCGCGCTCGGCTAGCGCGCGGTGAAAGCTCACGTGCTCGCAGTCGCGCGTGGCCTCGTCATAGCGCAGGCCGCGCACGCTGCTGCCGCGGTACAGGGCCAAGCCAGCGAACGCGCTCTTGACCGGCAAGGGCTCGTCGCCGCGCCGCAGGCCCGCCAGGCGATAGCGAACCCCAGCGTCGCTCACACTGCGCTCCCAGGTGTGCTCGCGGAAGGCGAGCGGATCATAGTAACCGTAGCCCAAAAACGGCATCAAGACGGGCAAGCCGACCCAATTGTTGATCCCGAGCGCGGCCACGCCAGCAGGTCCGCTTGGCTCGGCCAAAAGTGCGATTGAGTGCGCCAGGCCCTCTAGGCTCACCGGGCCTTCCAAGTCACCGTCTATGACAGCCACGAAGTCGGTCGGCGCTGCGGCGTCGAGCTGCTCGAGCAGCGTGTTGCGCAGGCGCGCCATGCGTTCGAACGCCGAGAGACCGGGCTCCAGGCGCGGCGCCGGCACGTTGACGACCAGCTCGGGACGAGCCCGCACCCAGTCCGCGATGACCCGCTCGGTACCGTCGGTCGAATCGTCAGCCAGCACCAGCACTCGAGCGCCGCGGAAGCCCTTGAGCAGGGCTTCGCAGCGGGCCCGCAGGTACAGCGCCAGGTCCACGCGATTGTGAAGCAGGGTCACGATCGTGAGGCTGCTCCGCGCCGCTGCTTCACGCCCGCGTTCGACCTGCGCCAAGTAACGCGTGTGCCGGCGCTTTCTGGGCAAGAATGCGGGTTCGGGGAAGCTCAACTTGTAGCGCTCCGGCCGCATCAGCTCATCGACGGTCTTTTCGCCGCGCAGCACGGAAGAGGTCGCGCGCGACCAACCTAACAGCCGTTGCACGCCTCGATTAACGCCCGCCTCCGGTATCCACGTGTGGGCCCAGTGATGCACCCCGAAGCTCGAGCTCGGATACAGCTCGAGCTCGCGCATGCTCTGGAAGTGCTTGCGGGCGCGCGCGTCGAGCGGCAGGCTTTGCGCGTCCAAATCGGGCAGGGGAAAGAAGGCGTCGGGCTCCGAAACCATCACGCCCAGCTCCTTACCGTGAGCTTCGAACGCCGCGTCCAGCGCCAAGGGGCCCGTAACCCCGACCGGATCAGCCCCGCCGCGCGCCGCGCGCCGCGCCATTTCCTCCAGCATGCGCCGCCAAAATGGATGTCCCGGCGCCGACGCCATGATGGCATTGCAAGCCAGTCGCGACTTGCCGCGGCGCTTGCGAGCGTGCGACTCGGGCTCCGCGCCGAGCACGCATTCGCCGCACTCGGCCAAGAACCCGTCCAAGGGCCGTAACGGCTCGACGTCGAGATCGACGTACACCCCGCCGAAACGCAACAGGTACAGGCAACGCGCCATGTCAGCGCGGTAAATTTCACGCGGGAACGAGCGGTAGAGAGCGTGTAGCTCCGGAAATTCCGAGCGAACGAGTGCGTCGTTCTGCTCGTCTGTCCACAGTCGGTACTCGAAGTCGGGGTGCAACTCGCGCCAGCGCGCCTGAAAGCTAGCCAGCGGCTCCGGAACGGAGCTCGTCTTCCAGGTCTGATGAAGGATGCGAGGGATCGGCACGCGTCGGGGGGTAGCAGCTAGCGTGCCAAGCCGCCCCCGGCCAGCTGACGGAAGTATCACGCGGAGACTGTGAATTTCCTCGGGGTCGACAAGAATCAACTACGCGGGCGAGCTGCCGAGCCCCTGTCGTCCTAGCGTCTCTAGGAGTAGGGTCAGACATGTTCAGGGACGCGGCCCACGGGAACGGTGAGAAGGGCTTGGGACAGCGGCAGATTCGGATCTTGGTACTCGAGCTCGACGGGGGAGCGGCGCGGGCCGCGATGCAGGAAGTAAGCGATCTAAGCTTGACGGTGGCGGAATCCTTCGAACGCACGACCCAGCTGCTGCGGTCCGGCAACGACGCCGTGGTGGTCGCGCTCGGCACGCTCCGCGCCAGCGACGCGGTCGCGCTGAAGGACTTGGTCAGCGCGGCGCGCGGCATCCCAGTCTTGCTGTTGTCCGACCCTGTGACCGAGGAACCAGCGACGCAGCTGCTCAAGACTGGCATCAGCGGCTACCTGTTCGCGTCGGACGCGCGCTTCCTACCCACCAGCGTACGCGAGCTGGTGCGGGGCGGCGTGCCCATGTCGCCACCTGTTTCGCGGCTGGTCTTGCAGCGCGCCCGCCGCAGCTCGTCCAGTATGGCCGCCGTGCGGCCCGAAAGCGCGGCCGCGCAGAACTTGCTGAGCGCGCGTCAGCGGGAAATTCTGGCGCTGCTGCAGAAGGGTCATAGCTACGACGACATCGGCGTCGCGCTCGGCCTCAGCGTTAACACCGTGCGCAGCCACCTGCGCATCGTCTACGAGCGGCTCGGCGCGGCCAGCAAGGTCGAAGCGGTGATGATAGGCATGGAGCTAGGCCTGCTGGAACGCTCGCGTTAGATT
>JAYUYU010000646.1:0-4451 GCA_043752365.1 Myxococcales bacterium
TTGCCGGCTCGACCTCCCACGCTTCCTGTCCCTCGGACTCCTTGAGCGGGGCGAGGATAGACCTGCGTTTGGCGATCCACGAGAAGGCCTCGGACATGGCGTCGTACTGGAGGGTCGGGCGACCATCCGGGTAGACCATCGCGCGCGGCGCCTCGGAATTGGTCGTGGTTTGGGCCGCCGCCGGTAAGTTGGTTGCTTCCGCGTTTGGATCGCCTGAAGTTGGGTCCCGATAGTGAAAGTAGAACACCCCCTTGCTGCCGGTGGCGAAGGTCGACAGGGCCTGCCAACTGATCTGTTCAGGCGTGGGGAAAGCCCAGTGCGGTGCGCCTCCGGGCAGATAGACAACATTGCCAGCGGTGTCGACCTCGTAGGGGCCCCAGGGCTCTTGCCAGGACTGACCCATCATCCACGGCTTGGGCGAGACGGCGGCAAGACGGCGCGAGTTGACCGTCCAGGCTTCCCACTCTGGTATGCCGTAGCGGTTGGGATTGCCGGGGCTAAAGAACGGATAGATGTCGGCGGATAACGCATCGAATTTCAATGGGACCGCCGCCTCCAGATCCTGTGGCATGACTACAGTGGTGACCGGTTCGCCCGGGGCGAATGTGCGCCAGTTCTGGACGTAGGAGGCCATTTCGGACATGTATTCAGTCCGTGGCTCATCGCCAAGGCCCCAGGCGATCGGTTTTGGAGCATCCCCCCAGGCCTGTACGACATATGGGATTAGATCCTGTTGATCTCGATCATTGAGGGCCCTGACAGTCGGCTCTGCAAAATCGAGGTCGGCGACCGACGCCACCAAATAAATACTGTGAGTGGCCGCCCGGCGTGCCATCTCGGCAGTTTGCGTGGGCGTCAGGTGGGTCATCCACAAAGCATTGACGCTGCGCTTGGCCATGTCGGTTAGCGCCTCCTCCACCTTGGTCCAATCAGGCTCGTCGGCTGCGTCCCTCCAGACAAATTCGCCCGCCCAATACAGTCCAGTGGGCATGAAGTCGGACTGACGTTGCGGCACACTTTCGGCACCGCCGGTCCCAGTGCCACCGCCGGTGCCTGAGGTCGAGCCGCCGGTGCCCGCGGTGCTGCCGCCGGTGCCTTGGGTGCTACCGGTCTTGCCGCCGGTGCCCGCGGTGCTGCCACCGCTGCCACTCGTGCTTCCGCCGCTGCAAGCGAGCAACACCAATGCCAGGCCTCCAGCGAGCAATGCTCGCGGCGCCGGGCGGTGGGTGATGTCTTCTAGTCGAGCCGCGTGAAACTTGGTTGAGAGCATGGTTACCTCCACGGGATACAGCCGGATATAGCCGCGATGCTGTGTCAGTAGGCCATGAACGGCGATCTTGGGTTTATACTGCAATGTTGCAGCCAGCGGCTCCGAAAGGACCGCATTCGGCGCCAAAGGCCCCCAAGCCGAGGCTCACCAGGGGCACGCCGACCAAGAAGGCAGCTGCAAGCCATTGCCCGCCCGACATGCCGCCACTTTGCCACGTTTTCTGAGCGCAGCAGCGGGTCGTGGTTCTTTGGGCTCACCTGCATCTGCGGCCGTCAGCCGGATGCTACACCAAGCCGACGAGCCCGCTAGTGACGAGCCCCTCGGCTGCTCCAAGCTGGGTCACGTTGGCGCCCATGAGATTTGCCATCGTGAAAAGCACCTTGCTCAGGTTCTCGCCGGGCGCTCGAAGGTGAAAGTTGCCCTGAAGCGCGCCGCCCGCCTTGCCGGCGAGCAGCACGGGCCACTCGTCCGCCGCGTGGGTCTTGCCCCAGGAGGTGCAGGAGGTGGCGTAAATCAGCGAATTGGTGAGCACGCTTCCGTCGCCCTCCGGCAGCGCGCTGAGCTTTTCCAACAATGTCGCCAAGCACTGCATCGTGTACACGACGCCACGATTCACGCGCACTTGGCTGGAGTTGTCGCCAGCGTCGGTGTGGCAAATCGTGTCGTGAAAGTCGTCGTTCATGTCGGACGCGAGGTGCCGATAGTAAACGTGCGCTGCTGGCAGCGTGAACACCATGGAAGCCGACCGGGTCAAGTCACAGGCGAACGCGACCGCCAAGAGCTCCGCCATCACATCGTTGACCGGCTTGGGCGCTTCGGATTGGGTGTCTTTCGACACGCCTAGCGTCGTGGGGTCCAGCGGGGCCTTGCACAGGCTGAGATTCGAAAGCCGCAGTTCCAGCTGCCGGATGCCGTCCATGTGCTGTTCGAGGCGCTTTTGATCGCTGACACCGAGCGAACCGTTCAGCTCGTTGGCATCGGCTAGAACGGAGTCGAGCACGCTCTTCTTTGCCTGATTGAGTTTGGCGATGTCGTCGGCCGTCGCATCGGCCTGGGCGAACAGCCGCGCGAAGACCGCTTGCGGATCGAACTCGGGATAATTGGGGGCATTTTTCCCCCGATGCGAGACGGCATGCAGCGTGTTGTCCGAGCCATTCGGAGTCGCGTTGCTCACGCCGAGCTCGAGGCTGCGAAACCGCGAATTTTTGCCGATCACCTCGGCGACTAACTGATCGATGGACGGCACAACGGCGGAATCGTCCTCCACGCCGCCGCCAGTCGTGCTGGCGGCCGACCCGAGCGGATGAAAATTATCTCCCGGAAACTCGTTGACTAGCCCGCTGACCACGGTGAGGTACTCTTTTACGTTCGCGAGGGGAGCGAGCTGCTCGGTGAGCTGCCAATTGGTCCCCGCTGCTTGCGGGTTCCACAGCGGCGGAAGGATGCCATTGCCGAAGAACCAGGTGGCGTAGCGTTTCGCCAGGGGCTGGCCCTGCGCGAAGGCCGTCCCATGGCGGTTCAGCATGCAGTCGAGCACCGGTAGCGGCAGCATGAAGGCGGCTCCGGTGGCCAAGAGGCCCCGCAGCGCAATACGTCGATTCAAGCGTTTTGCAGGCATCTGATTCTCCTTCACGGGCTGGACGGGGCTACGTGGCGGAACCCGTCGCTCGTCACCAGGTCGAGCATCAGCTCTTGCATGTCGTGACCGCTCGCGGTGAACCGCCCCGCTAGGCTAGCGATCAAAGGTTCTTCGGTCTCGCTTTCGGAATGACCGGTGGCATATCGATAAAGATTGCGCACCATGCACCCCGCTGCGTTCTCGCTCGTGCTGAGCAGTTTCCCCAGCTCGATCGGACCATTGAAGGCCGTGCCATCGAAGTCGCCCGTGGCGTCGATCGGTAGCCCGTGCTCAGTCTGTCGGAAAGCGCCAATGGCGTCGAAGTTCTCGAGCGTGAGGCCCATGGGGTCCATCAGTTGATGGCACCCCGCGCAGGCCGGTTGAACCCGGTGGGCGGCCAGCTTCTCACGCTTCGTCAGTACCAACCCGGGCGGCGGCTCCTCAATCACGGTACTCACGTCGGGCGGCGGTTCGGGAATGGCCTGGCAGAGCAAGAACTGGCGGATGAACTTGCCGCGCTGCGTGGGCGAGCCCTCCTTCTGGTTCGCGTACAGCGAGAGAAAGGCGCCCGTCCCGAGTAGCCCCGCCCGAAGGCCCTCGGTCGGCAGGGTCACCGGCGACCACGAATCAGCGCTCAGCCCCGCCGCGTCCAGGCCGTAGAGCAGCGCCAAATCTCGATTGACGAACGTGCTCCGGGTCGTGAAAAGCTGCAAACCCGACGCACGTTGATCAAATACCAAGCTCTCGAACATCGCCGGCACCTCGCGCGACATCGCCGCCTGAAGGCTCGGTGTGTATCCGGGAAAGAGCCCGGGATCTTTGGCGCGGCTGCCTACGATCGCGAGTCGAAATAGCTCGGTCGCGAAGTTGCCGACCGAGGCACGGCCGCGCGCCGATCCCAGCAACCGCTGCGCTTGCTCGCGGACGCCTTGAGGCGTGGCCAGCAGATCCTGATCGGCTGCATCCAGGAGCACGGAGTCGGGGGTGCTGTTGATAAGGAAGTACGCGATGCTCGAAGCCAGCTCGTGGCTGCTGTAGCGCCACCACTTCGAGCTTGCGTCCGGCTGCCCTTGCTCTAGGCGGTACAGAAAGTAGGGCGAGAGCAGCAAAGCATTCGTAGTTTGGCGAAGGCCCTCGTTGGCGTCGCCCAGGGCTGCCGCAATGGACCCGGCTAGCGCACTGAAGCGCTCGATTTGTGCGGTTGTCAGGGGTCGCCGCCACGCGAGCCTTCCGAAGCGCGTCACGAAGCCGCTGAAGCACACCCGGTCCGCCACGCCCTCGGGCACGCAGCCAACCAGCGCATCGCGTCGCATCGCGTCTGCGAACACTTGGGCGGTCGCGGATTCGACGGCTAACTGGTACTTTTCTACCCCGTTCAGCGAAATCGAAACTTGCGAGCTGCCGACCTTGGCGAAACCGTCGAGCCAGGTGTCCGGCTCGAGCTCGCCAATCGTCACGTCTCCCAACAGGTCTCGAAGCGAATTGCGGAATTCGGAATCGGTCAGGCGCTTGAACGAACGTCCCCCGGGGGCGAACTCGACAACCGAGCCGGCCCCGCCGGTT
>JAYUYU010000647.1:0-10957 GCA_043752365.1 Myxococcales bacterium
GATTGGAGATCACGATCGAGCGCGCCTCTTCCGTCACCTGCACGCGGGGTTTGGGCGCGTGGGCGCCCTGCTGCTGCGCGATGATGGCATCGTCGCCAAGCTCCTCCAGCTGCTCAAGCTCATCAGCCCTAGGCAGGTCTGGACCACCAGAGGCGTGCGGCGGGACCCGACTCACGCGGCGGTTTATAACCAGAAGCCCCCCGGAAGGCAAAGCAGACCACGCCCGACGCCGTAGCGTGTTACCCTCGAACCTTCGTGGCCTTCGAGGAAACGATCCTAGTCGTCGACGACGACGCCGTTAGTCGGCATGTGCTCTGCCAGACGTTGACGGATGCAGGCCTCAGCAACGTAGCCTGTGAGTCGGGCACTGAAGCACTCACCTACCTGGCGGAGCACGTGCCCCAGGTAGTGTTGCTGGATTTGGTGATGCCGGACCCTGACGGCTACGCAATTCTGCACCACATCCGCAAGACCCCGCGCTTGGCCGAGGTGCCAGTCGTGGTTCTCACCGCACTCGAATCCGATGATGAGATCGAGCGCGTTTTTGCGTCGGGCGCGGACGACTACGTGCACAAGCCCTTTCGCCCGGCCGAGCTTATTGCCCGCTTGCGCGGCCAAATGCGCGTTCGCGAGTACGTCGAGCGCATTAGCCAGCGCGAGCGTCATCAGCAAACGGTGTTGGAGCTGACGCAGAAGCTGGCTTCCACTCTGGACATAAGGGACATCCTTTTCACGGTCGTGCAACGCGTCGCGCAGGTAGCGCTCGTGGACCGCTGCAGCATCGTGCTCTTCGCCGAGTCGGGCGACTTGGGCTACGTGCTGGCCACCAGCGACGACGAACAGCTGCGCGATCTGCCCATCGACTTGGGCAAGTATCCTGAAATACGTGAGGTGTTTCGCACCGGCCGGGCCCTGGTAATTCGCGACGCCGCGCGCCACCCGCTGTTCGAGGTCGTACGCCAGCGCGAGGCAGCACCCGGCTTCAATTCCTTGGCGCTGCTGCCCATCCTTCACGATCACGGCCCCATGGGCGTGTTGTTCCTGCGCTCCAAGGGACGAGCAGCCTTCCACTCCTATGACCTATCGCTGGTCACCACGGTCGCCAACGCCATGGCAATCGCGCTACGCAACGCGCGCATTTTGCAGTCGCTGCGCGCCGAAACCGAGAAAATTACGACCGCGCGCCAGGAAGCCGAGCGGCGCGTGCAGCTGTTCCGCCGCTACGCCGACTTTTTCGAGAGCGCGGCTGACGGCATGATCGTGATCGATCGCAGCGGGCAAATTCTGTTTGCCAACCCGCGAGCACGCGAAATCATCGGCTACACCGAGACCGAGCTGACCGCGCTTCGCATCACGAACCTGGTGACCAGCGTCGACCGTGATCGCGGCGATCGTATGCTGCGCGGCTTCTCCGACGGCATTTACCCGCGCGGCGTCGACCTGACCATCAACGACAAGGGCGGCGAGCCGATCATCATCAACGTGAGCTTCAGCTCCGTGCTGCACGAGGACGACGCCGTGCTTTGCACCTTCCGCGACGTCACGCTCGAACGCCAAACGGCCATCGAGCTGAAGCAAACCAAAGAATTCTTGGAGCGGGTGATCGACAGCTCGGTCGACGGTATCGTGTCGGCCAACCTGAAGGGCACCGTGCTGCTGTTCAACCGTGCTGCTGCGCGCATTTTCGGCTACTCACCCAGCGACGTGGTCGGAAAAATGCGCGTCGAACGACTGTACCCGCAAGGCATCGCGCGCGACATCATGCGCCGCATCCGTGACCCCGAAGTCAGCGGCTACGGTCGGCTGGAGGACTACCGCGTAGACATGCTGAACGCGGACGGCGGGCAGATCCCGGTAACGTTGTCGGCGTCCCTGGTGCTCGACAACGGCAGGCCCATCGGCAGCGTCGGTATTTTCACGGACATCCGCGAGCGCTTGCGCATGCAAGAGCGCCTCGAGCACGCCCAGGAAGAGCTGCGCGGGCGGGAGCGCATGGCCATCGTTGCCGAGCTGGCCGGCGCCGCCGCGCACGAGCTGAATCAGCCGCTCACCAGCGTGATCGGCTACGCAGAGCTCTTGCGGCGCAAGCTCGAGAACGAGCCGACCTTGTCGAGCGCTGCAGCGGTGATCATCCGCGAGTCCGAGCGCATGGCCGAAATCGTGCGCAAGGTGGGCAAGATCACCAAGTACGAGACGAAGAGCTACGTCGGTAGCGCAAAGATATTGGATTTGGAGAAGGCCAGTGGCACCGAACCAGAGGTCAAGGACGTCTGACATGAGCCACAATCCGGACGCCGCAACGCCGCCGCCGGGCAGTGTCGACTTACCCGTGGCGCGCGAGACCGGTCCCGCGCCGTCCGGGACGCGTCGCACGTCTGAGGCACCGCTCGCGGAACCCTGGCGCGATGTGTTGCTGCGGCTTTCGACCACGCTGCCCATCGATATCGCCTGCGAAGATTTGGGGCGCATATTCTTGGACGGCGTCGCGCTGCTATTTCCGGGCGCCGCCTTGGGTATTTGCATGGTGCAGGCGGGGCGCGCCGAACCGGTCGTGCTTTACCGACTCGGGGTAGGCTTGCGCTGCGGCCCGGAGCGCGATCCATCCCGGCTGTTCCCGACATTTTCCGAGGAGCGCGTTTACGAGCTGGACGACGGCAGCGGCACGTCAGGCTCCACGTTTCACGTCGCGCGCAACGGCGAAAGCGAGCCGCTCAGCCCGCTGCGGCGCGAAATGGCCGAGCAGGCCGCCAGCGTGCTGGGGGCTGCGCTGAATCGCCTCCACACCTACGCGCGCGCCGAAGACTCTGTGCGTAATTTCCACCGGCTGCAGGCGCAGGTCATTCAAACCGAAAAGCTGGCATCACTCGGCCAAATCGTGGCCGGCGTGGTGCACGAGCTGAACAACCCGCTTACCTCCATCATCGCCTATTCCGACTACCTGACGAAAAAGCTTGGGCAAGACGCCAGCGCCGACCTGAGCGAAGACGCCGAGCGCGTGCGCCGCATCGGCGAGGCTGCCGCGCGCATCCTCAAGTTCACGCGCGACCTCGTCGCCTACGCGCGCCCCACGGGTGACTCACGCGGGCCGGTGCAAATTCAAGAAGTGGTCGAGCGAGCACTGGTGTTCTGCGAGCACGAATTTGCCGACGGCCGGGTCGAAGTCGAACGAGAGTTCGCCGGACCGTTGCCGATAATCGTCGGCATTCCCGGGCAACTGACCCAGGTGTTCGTCAATCTGTTCACCAACGCCGCGCACGCCATGGGTGAGCGCGGCGGCATCCTGCGAGTCGTGGTGTGTACCGCGGACTCCGGCGCAAGCCTGCGCGTCGACGTCAGCGACACCGGCAACGGCATCCCGGCCGAAGCCATGCCACAAATCTTCGAACCGTTCTTCACCACCAAGACCGACGGGCGCGGCACCGGCCTCGGCCTGTCCATCGTGCGCGGTATCCTGGACGCTCACGGCGGCACCATCCAAGTCTCCAGCGTCGCCGGCCAGGGCACGAGCTTCACGCTCACCCTACCCGTCGGCTAACGGCTCGGGCGAGTCACGTCGGCTCGTGGTCTCGGTCTCGCTAGCGCACGACTTTGAAGACCAAGACGAGGATGCCCCGCTTGTAGGTCTGGCCGGCGACGATGAAGGCTTGGCCCGCACGCGCTTTCACCTCGAGCAGCGGCAGAAAATCGTCGCCGTCAGGTCGATTGATGCGGGCGACCAAGCGCGAGCTACCGTCGGGCAGAATATCCTCCAGGCGTGCTTCGAGCAGCCGCCCGTTGGGTAACTTGAGTTGCCGCATAGAGCCCTTGCTCAGGCGCAGCGAAGAGCGTGAAAGCAGCCGATAACTCGCGTACTTGGCGAACGGCCCTTGGCTGAGCTCCGGCATTTTGCCAATGCGTGGATCGAGGTCGCGCTGGTCGTGCGTGCCGTGCAACACGCTGACCTCGACCACGGTCTCGAGCTTCGCTGGAGTGTCGGCAGGCGGCTTCGCCGCTACGGCGCCTGCTGCGCGGCTGGGCTTTGGCGTAGCGCCGGCGGTGCCGCTCAAGGCGAACTGGCACGCGGCGCCAAGCGCCATAGCGAGCAACAGGCGTCGCATGCTCAGCCCGGGTCCTGCTGGTCCAAGACGTCATCGTCGGGCACGTCGTCGGCCAGCCACACGACGGGCGTGCTCGAGCCGCCGAGCACGAAGACCTGCGCTTGCTGATCCGCCGCCTCAATGCGTTCAATGGCCGCGCACGGCGCATTGGCGACCGCTGCCTGCTGCGTCGGCTCTGCCAGCTCGGGCGCTTGGCGCGACCAGGGCAACGTCACTAGCAACGCGGCCGCCAGCGCGTAGCCCAGCGTAGTTCGACGTGTATTTTTTCGCTCCGCATCGTGCAGCTTGGCCAGCGTCGGTTCGAGCAGACTGCCCGCGCGTTCCTCGGCCGCGGCCGCCCAGCCACGCACGAGCCCACCAACGCGCCGCATTTCCGCCAGCTGACCGCGAAGCTCCCGGCTTTCGGCCAGGCAAACGCGAAACTCCGCCGCCTCTTCGACGGACATTTCGCGGTCGAGGTAGCGAAGCAGGCGCTTCGTCTGGGAGTTCACGCGCTCTTCACTCCTGCACATTCCTCGCTGTGGCAGTCGGACAGCGCGCGCTGCAGTTTCTTTCGGGCGTGAAATAGCCGGCTCATAATCGTGCCCTTCGAGACCTGCATGGCCTCGGCCATTTCTTCGTAGCTCATGCCCTCGACCTCGCGCATCAGGATGACTCCCCGGTGGTAGGGCGGAAGCTGCTCCAGCGCCTGCGAAATGCGCGACGACAGCTGACCGCGCCGCACGATGTCGTAGGGGTCGGCGTCCGACGGCGGCAACAGCGAAGACTCGCCCTCGTCGGCCTCGAGCGCGAAGTGCAGCTCAGCCTCGCGCCGCGAAGGCTTGCGCATGAGGTCGATCGAAAGGTTGGTGACGATGCGGTAGAGCCAGGTAAAGAAGCTGGAGCCACCTTGGAACTGCGCCAGCCCCTTGTGGACGCGCAAAAACGCCTCCTGGGCAATCTCGCGGGCGTCTTGCTCGTCGCGCACCAGGCCGAGCGCGATCGCGAAGACCCGCCGTTGGTGGCGCTCGACGAGTAGCCTGAAAGCGCCGGTTTCGCCGGCCTGAGCGCGCACGATGAGGCGCCGGTCCTGTTCGGATTCGTTCTCACGTTCCAACCGGTTGGACGCGGGCTGGTCCCCCCTATTCACCCCTCTGACATTTCGATCACGGGGCGCCTCGACCGTTTCCGAAGCCAGCTCCGAATCCCCAAAAAGTGCGTGGGGAGCAAGAATACTTTGAGACATCTCCCGTCGTCATACGGCCCCCTGCCAGCAATCTCCCCCAGACGGGCGAGGCTGTTTCACCAGGGAGGCGGGAAAGCCGGGAGCGTTGTCGCCCCCCGACTCCCGTTGATTCGCGCGCTCTTATGGAGCGTATTCGTCGTCGGGGGCTTCGAGCGGACGACTGCTGGGGCGCTCAGGCAGGGCCTCGAGCTTTAGCTGGAGGTCGAACAAGCGCCCGCCGCGCGCGACGCGCAGCGTTACGGTTTTGCCCACGCCACCCAGGCTCGCGACCCAACGCAGACGGTCGGGGCTGGGCAGCGCCTCACCCTGAAACGACATGATCACGTCGTCGACCGCCAGACCGGCCTTGTCGGCGGGCCCACCCGGAACCACCACCGTGACCAGGACACCCGACTCCTCGGGCAGCTTCAAACGCTCGCGGTCTTCCGGCATGAGCGCCCCGACCACCACCCCGATGGCGCTGCGCTTCACGGTGCCGTCCGCCAACAGACGCGGCAACAGTTCCTTGATCATGTTGACCGGGATCGCAAAGCCGATGTTGTTGGCGGCGCGACGGATTGCGGTGTTCATACCCACCACGCGCCCCGCCGTATCCAGCAGCGGGCCACCCGAGTTGCCAGGGTTGATGCTCGCGTCGGTCTGCAAAAAATCGTAGTAGCCCGCCTCGTCCAGGCCCTTCACGTCTTGGATGGTGCGGCCACGAGCCGAAATGATGCCGGCCGACACGGTGTGCGAAAGCGCAAAAGGATTGCCGATTGCCACCACCCAATCGCCGACGCGCACCGCTTCCGAATCACCGAGCGGCAAGAACGGCAGGTTCTTCTCTTCGACGCGGATCACCGCCACGTCAGTGCGCGGATCGCGCCCGACGATTGTCGCTTTGACCTGTCGCTTACGCCCGAACACGACGTGGATCTCGCTCGCGCCTTCGATCACGTGATTGTTCGTGAGGATAAGGCCGTTCGGGTCGTACACGAACGCGCTGCCAACGCCTTCTCCTACCACTTGGCGGCGACCGGTGATGCCGCGGCGCTCTTGCAGCGTCTTCACGAACACTACGGCAGGGTCCGCCTTGGCGGCCAGGTCGGCAAAGCTGGCCGGCGCCTGAATGCCCGGCGGCGCCACGACCTGCACCGAGTTGTTCACGATCGGCGCGCCCTGCACGACGATCGCGCCTGACGGCGCCGCCGCTGGCCCAGCGCTGGGAGCGGCGCCAGGTCGTTTACAGCCGAGGAATACCAGCGGCAAGACCGCCGCTGCGATCAGCGCTTGAATGCGTTTCACTTGCCTTGCGCGACCTCGACGAAACGCATCCGCAGGTCGTAAATCGCCTGAGAAAGCACGCGCTCTTCGTCGCCCGTCAAGTTGCCGCGTGTCTTGTCTTGCAGCATGGCCAGAAGGTCGATTGTCTGGCGAGCCAGCGGGAAATTCTTCTCGAGGCCACCCGTGGCTGGATCGGGCGCGTCGCCCAAATGCAGCAGCGCCGAGTGGCTCATCGACACGACCAGGTTGAGAAAGTCGACAGCGGGGAGCTCTTTGGCCTGCGCGTGCTCCGAATAGACGCGCTCGGCGACGTCGTGCTCCCCGTTATCGCTCACGCCGGCTCTCCCTCGGGTTTCTTCTCCTCGACGGCGTCTTCGTCTTCGTCGTCGTCATCGTCGTCATCCGCTGCGACGACGGCGACCTTGGGCTTGGCCTTCGGGTCGAGCACCTCCTCGTCGTCGTCCTCCTCTTCGAAGGGACGGATGGGGGCGGGACGAGCCGCCGGAGCCGGACGCGAGATGCGCGGACCGTCGATGGCGCGCTCCGATTCCTTCTGCAGCGCGGGTTGCTTGAGCTCGAGCACCACCGCCTTGTCTTCGACGTCGAGCAGGGCTGCGTCTTGGCGCTCCACCTCGTCGTTGGTGAGCTGATTCTTGCGCAAGAGTCGATCGCGGACTCGAATGTCGTTCTTCAAGTTGTCGGAGATGGGCATCGTTTTACCGTCTTCTGCCCGGCCTAGGCGCCGGAAGGGTCCTTCTCGTAGCGCCGGGTACCCCCTCGAAGCAAGCTCGCAGCTGGAATTAGCGACGGTTCGGGCGCCCCCTCGGCCAAAATGGCTGCTTCCGCCGCTGCAATCTCGGCTTCCTCGGCCGGTCTGACCTCCAAAACCTGGACGTCGAAGCGGACTTTCTGACCGGCCAAGGGGTGGTTTCGGTCCAAGACGACGTACTCCGGGGTCACTTCGAGGACCCGCAGCAGCACCATCCCACCGGGCGCTGCGGGGCTGTCGTCCTCCTCGGCGTCGAATACGTCCCCTTCCGCCACGTCGTCCGGGAATTCGTCGCGCAGCACTTCCAGCACCGCCTTGGGGTCGCGCTCGCCGAACGCATCCTCGGGCTTGAGCGTGAGTGACCTTTGCGAGCCTTCAGGCATGCCCTCGATGCCGACCTCGAGCGCCGGCAACAGCAAGCCGAAACCAAAAACGAAGCTCGTCTCTGTCGGCTCTTCTTGCACGGCCTCGCCCTCGGCGTCGCGAATCACGACGCTGAGGCGCACCCACATCTCCGGGCCTACCTGAAAACCCTGCGATTTTTTCCGACCGCTCACGGTGCACTCCGTTCGACAGTGCTCACGGAAGGCGCGCGCAGCTCCCCCCACAAGGCGCTCTCTGCGACGACCCACGGACTCGCCAAATAGACTTTCCCAGGGCCGCTGCGGCCCGGGAAGTTGCGGTTGGCGGAGCTGACCGTCACCTCGTCGGCGCTCGTCGAAATGCCGGGACCCGAGCCGATGCAAGCCCCGCAAGCTGGCTCGAGCACCGTGGCGCCCGCTTCCTCGAACAGTCGCAGGTAGCCGCGCTCCTGGGCGTAGCGACGAATCATCAGCGAGCCCAGCTGAATGAACAAGCGCACGCCCGGAGCTACGTGTCGCCCTGCCCGCAACCCGGCCGCCAGCACCGTAGCGTAAGCGTCGAGATCGGTGGCCTTCGAGCCCGTGCACGAGCCGCCGTAAGCGATGTCGATGCGAATGCCGCCTTCAGCTTGAGCGTCCCGCAAGGGGCGTCCATTTCGCGGATCCCCAGGCAATGCCAGCATCGGTTCAATCTTCGACAAATCCAAGGTCACGACGCTCGCGTACTGCGCGCCCGGGTCCGAAGCGAGCCCCACTAACGGCAAGTCGAGGTCGCTGCCGCGTCGCTCCGCAAGCTCGGCGCGCGCGCGCTTATCGAACGGGACGATGCCGGTGAACGCGGAGGCCTCGACGGACATGTTGGCGAGCGTCGCCCGCTCGTCCAAGTTGAGCGTCGCAATCCCTGGTCCGCCGAACTCTAGCACCCTGCCGGAGAAGGCCCCCGCCGCCTGCGCCGGCGACGACAGCAGCGCCAGCATGGCGTCCTTGGCGCACGTGCCTGGCGGCAGCTCGCCTAGCAGCTCGACCTTGACCGTTTCTGGCACCCGCACGCGCACGTCGCGCGTGAGAAATGCGTTGGCCATGTCGGTGCTGCCCACGCCGAACGCAAACGCCCCAAGCGCTCCAGCCATGCAGGTGTGCGAGTCGGTGCCGATAATCACGCTGCCCGGCACGCCCAACTCGTCCACCACGACGTTGTGACAAATGCCGTAGCTTTGGGCGCCGTATTCGCTTTGCACCTCGTCATACAAGGTCACGCCGTGCTTGGCTGCGAAGCGTTCTTGCGCGCGCTTCAGCTCCAGCGCGTGGTCGTACAGCTTGAGCTCGCGATGGCGAGGGGTCAGCGCTTGCTCGAGTAGGGTCAGGTGGTCCCGAAAAAGCACGAGGCTCTCGGGATCGGCGACGCGCGCGTCTTGGCCAAAGCCCGCGCGGAACAGCGCGTCGGCCATGGCCGTGACGTAGTCATGCGAGAAGCGCAAATCAGCGCGAATGAAATGCGACTGACCCGGCGCTACGCTCAGCACCCCCAGTTGCCCCTTGGCGCGCACCACTCGGCTCGCGATGACCTTTTCGACCAACGTCATCGGGCGCCGGCTGCCGCTCACGGTGGCGACCGGTACCTGGCCGGCCAAGCGCAGCGCGTTGAAGGCGAACAGGCCGCCCGCCTCCACCACGTCTCGCGCCAGTCCGTCGACACCACGCAGAAGCTCCGCCAGCTCTACGCGACCCGTTTGCAGAAGCCGCGCTAGGACGTTGAAGTCCGTGGACACGTAGATGCCCAAGTTCTGACAGTTTTGCAGAAAAATCTTCTCGACGCTGCGCGCGACGATCAAGCGAATGCCGGCTTCGCGCAGCGCGAACGGCGCGGTCTCGCGTGAAGAGCCGTAGCCGAAACTCTCGCCCGCCACCAGCACTTGAAAGCCACCCGCTGCCACCTGGCCCGCTTCGACGACGCCCCCCGCGAGCCCCACCAAACAGTACCGAGCCAGCGTCGCGTCGAAATAGTAGCAAGCCCAAGCAGGCGTAATCTCATCCGTCGAAACGCGGTCGCGAAGCGGCCCCGTCGCGGCGAGATCGACCGACCGCCCACTGCCGAGGAGCTGTGCTTTCAGGACCTCTGGGCTCTCGCACAGCACCAACACGCGCCCCGTGAGGGAAAAACCACCGCTCAACGCGGAGCCTCGACAACCGACATACCCGAAGAGTATGCCGGAAGCCGTGCCCTCGCCGCCCCGGAATTGTATCGCCCTGCTCGCCGCGCTGACGCTTGCGGGCTGTCAGGGCAAACAGCAACCGCAGGCCCGGCAAATCAGCTCGGGGCCGACGGCGGCTAGCGCCGTTTCGCACCGTCCCAGCAAGGAGCCCGAAGCTCGCCAATCGACCCCAATTCCCGCAGGCACGCTGCGCGCCGGCAGCACCCCCGGTGACGCGGGTCGTGTGCCCGAACTGGAAGCCAAAAATCAAGAGGTCGAGCTAGGGCCTTTCTCGATCGACCGCCTGCCCTACCCCAACGATCCTGCGCAACCTGCCCTGCTCGGAAAGACGCGCGACGAAGCGCGGCGCTTGTGCGCCGAGCGCAGCGCTCGCTTGTGCACCGAGGTCGAGTGGGAGCGCGCTTGCAAGGGTCCCAAGCAGGACGAGTACCCGTCCGGCGTGATCTGGGATCCGAGCTGCACGGCTGGGGCCAAGACGTGCGCGACCGGCTTCGACGTATTGGGCCTCGGGACCACGGCAGGTGAATGGGTCGCCAACGACGTCACCACTGACGACAAGCGCCGCGCCGTGGTCCGCGGCGCAGGCAAAGGCGCGCCCGCGCTCGACCATCGCTGCGCCGCACGTCACCCGACCGAGGGCAACACGCAGAGCCAGGACATTGGCTTTCGTTGCTGCCAAGGGGCTCCCAACGCCGCGGTCGTAAGCGAGCCCAAGCAGGGTCCCGTGTTTGCGAAAGCCAAGCTCACGGCCGAGGAGTTGCAGCAGGCGCTCGCAGCGGACCCGGCGGGCAAAGCTTTGGCACGCGACATCAAGTTTTTCCGCGAGCCGGAAGGCGCGAATACGGTCTTGTCGCGCGGCCCCGGCGAGAAGAAGGGCTTCGACTTCACGGTCGCCCCTTTGCTCTGGAATCCCACGCCGGGCGCGGAAATCTTACTCGTCGCCGCGCGCGCGGGTGACACCACGTCGTTCGTGGCCGCCTTCCACGTGCTGCCGGGCGGCAAGTACCGCCTGGCCTCGACCCTCGTCC
>JAYUYU010000648.1:0-4432 GCA_043752365.1 Myxococcales bacterium
ATCGCCATCTACTTTTTGCTCGGGGTGGAAGCGCGCATCAAGCGCGCGCGAGCTTTGAAAGAGCTGCATGTGCTGAGGTCGTTGGCCCATGTGGTCGACATGCACCAGCTGACCAAAGATCCCGAGCGCTTGGCGCACGGGGACGGCAGCGGCGACGACACGGCGTCCTCGCCGAAGCGCGATTTGACGCCGTTTCAACTCACCCGCTACCTCGACTACTCCACCGAGCTGTTGGCTATTCTGAGCAAAGTCGCGGCAATTTACGTGCAGCGTTTCAACGACGCCGACACCGTGCGTGCCGCCGGCGACATCGAAGACCTCACCGTTGGCCTCAGCCGCAACATTTGGCAAAAGATCATGATCTTGGACCGCGTGAACGAGTAGCGCGCCGCACGGACTTCAGCCGGCTGCTAGCGCCCGAAGCGCGCTCCGCTGCGATGCGCCGCCGCACCCGCTACTCCGTCGTCGTCGCGACTTCGGCCTCGGGCTTGGCTTCCGGCTTGGGTTCCACGGGCGGCACCGCGTCGGTTGCAGGCTCGAGCGTGCGCAGCTCGGCGCGCTCTTTCTCGTCGAGGGCAGAGCTGGCGCGCAGCTGCTCGGGGCGATTCTGCTTCCACCACAGTTTGGCGCGTTCGTCGGTCCAGGGCTGTTCGAAGTGCAGCGCCGACAGCGCCTCGGACAGCTCGTGTGCGGTTTGGGGGCGTTTGTTGGGGTTCTTTTCCAGGCACTGCATGACCAGCGCCTCGAGCGCGGGATGCAGCGGGTGGTCGATGCGCTTGGAGGGCAGGACCGGTTTTTGGTGCGCGTGCATGACCAACATGTCAGCGCGTGTTTGCGCTTCGAAGACGCGCTTTCCGGTGAGCAGCCAGTAACCCACGCAGCCCAGCGCGTACAAATCGGCGCGCGCGTCGACCGGCGCTTGGAAGCGGAGCATTTCTGGCGCCATCACCGCGGGGGTCCCGACGAACTGCTTTTCGTCTTCCAGCTCTTCGGAGGTGAGGTGCCGATCGAGGACCAAGCCGAAGTCGAGCACCTTGACGAAGTCGAAGTCGCCACCGACCGAGCAGGTCAAGATGTTGGCTGGCTTCACGTCGCGATGGACGAAGTTTTGGGCGTGAGCTTCGCGCAACGAATGGCATACCTGCTTCATCAAGCTGGCGACGCGCTCGGGCGGCTGCGGGCCAAATCGCTCGACGAGCGTCATCAAGTCGATGCCGTCGAGCAGCTCCATCACGTAGTAGAAGGCGCCTTCGCGCGTGATACCAAAGTCGTAAACCTGAATGGTGTGCGGCGAGCGCAGCGAAGCCGTGGTGCGCACCTCGCGCGTAAATAGCCGCAAAAGCCGCTCGGAATCGGCCGGGCCGTGGTCGACCAACACCTTGGGGCGAATTAGCTTCACGGCCGCGGGCCGACGCAACATGCGGTGATTGGCCCGCCAAACCTCGGCCATGCCGCCGACGCCCAACCGCTCTACCAGCTTGTAGCTGCCGACCTCGCGCGCCTTGACGATGCCTTCCGTCAAATGGTGCACGACTTTGGAAATTTGCTGCGCCACCAGGGCCGCCAGCACCGGCGACGAAACTACGACCACCAGCTGAGACGCGCTGTAGTGGGTGTGCGCGCGCATCAACATCAAGCCGAGCGGATCCATGGCGGCGCCCATCAGCATCACGGTCAGGGCTTTGCCCGGCACGGTGGGGATAAGCGCGCCGAACGCCAGCAGCGGAATCACGACTGGCGAGACCTGGCGCAACAGGTCGCTGGGGCTCGACGGTTGCGAGTGGCGCAAAATGCCAAGCGCGAGGCAAATCACGAATAGGTAGACGTTGCCCAGATCGGCCACGTTGTGCGCCGGAACCTTCGGCAATTTGGTCACAGCGAACAGCGCCAAGCTCAAAGCGATGCCGGCGATGGACACGCCCAACGCCGCGCCAAACAACGAGCCGAGCTTGCTGCCGCCCAGTAAGGCCAGCCAGCCCAAGTAGGTGGCGAATGCCAAGGCGCCCAACAGGCCCATTTTGCCCAGGCGACCGACCGCGGCCACCAGCACGTTGCCAGACAGCTGACGATTGGCCGCGCCGCGTTGAGCCTCGGCCGCATTCCAAACACTCAGGTCGAGTCGCTTTGGCGCGGCCTCGATCAGCAGGTCGTCGCGCTCGAGCTGAGGAAACTCAGCTTCGGAATCGGGCGAGCCCGGCGCATCCGGTTGGGACGACACGTGGCGAGCATAGTGCAGCCGGCGTGCCGGCAGGGGCACCAAGTGCCCGAGCCGCGCCGCACCAGCTCAAACTAGGCGCTTTCGGCGCCGCTATTGGCGAACACCTTGCGGTCCAACACGTCGCGGACCGCCACCAGCTCGCGCGCCAAGTCCGCGACCGCGGCGTCGACCGTCGACAAATCACCGTGCTTGGCCTGACGCTCGCTGGCCTCTGCGATGCGCGCCATTCCGACCGCGCCGAAGTTGCCGGAGGCGCCCTTGATGGCGTGAATCACGTTGAGGTAGGCGCGTTGATCGCGCGCCTGAGCCGTCAAGCGCAGCGCGACGATGCGCTTCGCAACGTCGTCCAAGAAGATCATCGAAAGCTCTTCCACGATCTGCGGAGTGCCGGCATCACGCGCTAGTTCTTCGAGGCGCGACAGATCAACCACGAGCTCGCCTGGCGCTGCCGGTAAGGCGTCCGGTTCGCTCTTGCGGTCGTCGGCGTCCGGCGGCTCCGAGTCAATGCTTGGCAGCAGCCAGTCGAGCACCTTTTTCCGCAACCGACCGAGCGAGAACGGCTTGGCCAGAAAATCGTCCATGCCTGCATCCAGGCACGCGCGGCGCGCGCCCGACACGGTACCAGCGGTCACGGCGATCACCGGGACTCGGCTCGCTCCGGCCTCGATTCGACGGATTTGCCGCGTCGCCGCGAGCCCATCCATTTCCGGCATCTGGCAATCCATCAGCACCAAGTCGTAGCGGCCAGGCTTGAAGGCCCTAACCGCCTCGGTACCAGAGCCGGCCTTGTCGACCTGACAACCCATGGGCTCCAGCACGTGCTCGATCAGCGCTCTATTGAACGCATTGTCCTCGGCCAACAGCACGCGACGCCCCGAGAGCAGCGCAGAAACGCGCGGCGCGGCCTTGAATTCGCCCGAGCTGGGCGGCGCGCTCTTCCTGATTTGATGTGCGGCCAACAGCCGATCGACCACGTCGAGCAGCTCGCGCCCAGAGCGGTGTACGTTTTCGGCAGCCAAGCGCTGCGCCGTATCCAGCTCGCTTTCGAGCAAGAGCTCGGTCGAGCCGAGCACGTTGGTCATCGGCGTGCGCAAGTCGTGGCTCAGCCGACGCAACAGCTGAATGGCGTCGTCGTCACCCGTGCTTGGCGCCTGGCCACCGCCTTTCGGCTCGCGTTGGCTCAAGCGACGTCCCGTGACAAATCGAGCGTGGCAATGCGACGATACAACGTGGCCCGACCGATGCCGAGCAACTTGGCGGCGCGACCGACGCTGCCATGCGTGGCACGCAGCGCGCGTTGAATGGCGCGCCGCTCCAGCTCGCGCAGCGGAACGATGTCGGCTTCGCTCGGTTCTTGGAAGCGGTTGCCGTTGGCCCCATTGACGTGAATCGCTGGCAAAATGGCCGGCAGCGCCAGCTCGCGGATGTCCGGCGGCAGATCGGCGAGGGTGACCTCGTCACTGCGACAAGCCAGCAGGCTGCGATGCACCACGTTCTGCAGCTCGCGCACGTTGCCGGGCCAGTGGTGGTGTCCCAGCGCCTCCAGTGCCTCCGCCGAGATGCTCTGCACCTCGCGCCCTACGTCCTTCGACAGCGAGCGCAGGAAATGGCCAACTAGCGTCGGAATGTCTTCGATGCGGTCGCGCAACGGCGGCAAGTGCACCGGATAGACGACGAGGCGGAAGTACAAGTCTTCGCGAAAGCGCCCCGCTTCGACCTCAGCACGTAGGTCGCGATGAGTGGCGCACACGATACGCACATCGATCGGAATTTCGCTCGAGCCGCCGACGCGCCGAATCGTCTTTTCTTGGATGGTGCGCAGCAGGCTGGCCTGCGTTTGCATGCTCATCTCGCCTAGCTCGTCGAGCAGCAAGGTGCCGCCGTTGGCTTGCTCGAAGCAGCCGCGGCGCATTTGAGTCGCGCCCGTGAACGAGCCGCGCTCGTGCCCGAACAGCTCGGACTCCTGCAAAGACTCAGGAATTCCCGCGCAGTTGATGGCCACGAACGGCCCGCGGCGTCGCACGCTGCCGGTGTGAATCGCGCGCGCCACCAGCTCTTTGCCGGTGCCGGACTCGCCGAACACGCACACAGCAACGTCACTCTCCAGCACGCGCTTCACTTGTTGCGCCAGCTCGCGCATGGGCGGGCTCTTGCCGATGATGGAGCCGAGCACCGAGCGCTCCGTCAGCGCGGACTCCAGGCGCCGTACGTTCG
>JAYUYU010000649.1:0-10907 GCA_043752365.1 Myxococcales bacterium
GACACCGCCGCGTGGCAGGAGACGAGATTGTCCAAGCGCGCCGAAAAAATCAGCTCGTTCCGCGCGCCGCCCAAGGCGGGGGCCTGCGTGTCGAACAGGCACAGGTCACTGCCGCGAATGGCCTTGGCCGTCACGCCTGCGCCGGCCGCTGCCGCCAGGCGCTCGTGAAGCTCGAGCCCGCCCGCCGTTAGCTCGAGCGCGGCCAATGGCAGCAGCTGCGTTTGAGCGTTCAGTGTTAGGCCGCCCGAGTTTACGTCCCGGTTCAGATGAATGGCCAAGCTGGGTACGCGGCACAGCGCGCCTGGCAGGCGCACCAACCGCGTCGAGCCATCTTCGAGTACCAGGCGCCCGGCCAAGCCCAAGTCGCGATCAAGCCAGGTCGACAGCAAGACCCCACCATAGACCTCGACCGACAACTGCTCGTAGCCGTGCGCGCTCAGCTCGGCTTTGGGCTTCAGCCGCAGGTTCGGTGAGTCGGTGTGCGCGCCCACCACGGCGAAGCCCGCCTCGGCCGGCGACTTATTGCCCAAGCGAAACGCCGCGATCGACCCGCCCCCGCGCACGACGAAGCCTCGCTCGCCGGGGCCAAGCTGCCAGGTCTCACGCTCCGAAAGCTGGCGAAATCCCGCCGCGACCAGCCGGCCCGCGACCACGGAAACCGCGTGATAGGGCGTGGGCGCGGCCTCGATGAAAGCCAGCAGGTCCTGGGTGGCGGGATCGGCGGCGTGGTCCGGAAGCATGGCTCCACTATACTCCGGCGTCCCGCGCCCCTGCCTCCTTCCTCATGTTCACTCCCGACGCTCAGGTCCTCGATTTTTCTGCCCAAGATTGGCTACGTTTGCCGGACCTGTTCCGCGCGCCGGGCCCCATGACGCCGACGGCGCCCAGCGGCGGCATCCTCGCGGTGCGCGAGGGGCAGCGGGTGGTCAAGGTGACCTCGACCGTACGCGGTCGCCTGCCCTTGCCCGACGCTGGCCATGCCACCGCTGCATCCCTGGCCCAGGCCCACGCTGGCGCTTTCGCGGTCGTGCTCTCGACCACCGCTCTGGAGCAATTCGGCGATCGCTTTGCGCGCAGGTTGACGCGCGGTCAGTCGTTCCACGTGCAAATAGAAGCCTTGGTGGGAGCCATGCGCGAGCTGGAGCAAGAAGGCGAGGTCGAGCTGTGGCCAACGCCATTCAGCGAGTGGCCGTTGCCGACGGAGCGCGCATTCGGTAACGCGCTCGACCTTGTGTGTCCGGAGGGCAAGGCGCTCGTGATTGGGGCGTTCGACGCTGGCGAGTTGTACACGGCGTTGTGCTTGCGTCGGCGCGGCTCCGCCTTCGACGTCGTGATGGGGCCAGACCGCGTGCGCCGCGACATGGGTCTCTTGTCCGGAGATTTTTCGCGTGACTACCGTTACCTGGGCGCGGCTGTCGAGGCGCGGCTGGGGCCGTTGGCGGTGGGTTGCTACGCTGAATTGTCGACGTTTCGGCGCTTGGCGATGGAGCCGCTGCCTGGCGCGTGGGCGACGGCCGTGGCCATGCGCGACGTGGTGCTGACGCCGGTTACGGCTGGTTTGGCGGTGCCGCTGGGCGTCGACGCTGGGCGCGCCGCGCTTTCGCTGGCTAAGGGGTTGCTGAGCAGTTTCGGGATTTTCGAGGGCTTGCGCGGCTCGACCTCACTGGGGCCGCGGCTCGAGAAGGCCTACGCTTTGGTCGAAAGCGACGTGAGGCGTTACCTGGGCTTCGACCCGTGGCGCGTCCTCACCCGCTGGTTCGGGGTGCAGCCGTGAAGCGTCCGGGCCGCATTCAAGCGCGGCTCACGCTGGCCATCGTGATCACCGCGTTGATCCCAGTGTTGGTCGCGGTTTGGCTCGGTGACAAATACGTGCGCGAGGCTGGCGCACGCTATTTCGTACCCGAAATCGGCACGCATTTGGATCGCGCATTGGGTTTGTATCAAGAGCTGGCGCGCACGTTGAAGGCGCGCATGCGCGAGGAGGCGGCCGCCATCGCGCTCGCGCCCGGTTTGCGCCGCGCGGTCGCTGCCGGTGACGCCGAGCTCGTCAGGACACAGCTCAAGCAGCAGCTGGTCGAGCACCCGAGCCTGGTCTCGCTGCGGGTAGCGGCTGCCAACGGCCAAGAGCTCGCGCTGGTGGATCGAGGTCGCCCGCTCGACGCCGAGCACGAAAACCAGCTCGAGGTGACGCGCCCGCTGGCTGAAGCTGCCGAGCCGGACGACGTGCCCCAGCTCACGTTGGTGTTCGCGGCCGATAAAGCGCGCTTCGACGAGCTGGCGGAAATGGGCCAATTCATCGACACCTACAAGGTCGTGGATCGCCGCAGCAAGGAAGACATTCAGGGTTACGTCTGGGCGTTCACCGCCCTCTTGGGCATCACCATCGCGCTGGCCATCGCCGTCGGCACGCTGCTGGCACGTGGCGTCGCGGTGCGGCTGGGCGAGCTGGCGAGCGCCACGCAGCGCGTTGGCGCCGGCAACCTGGCCATCCGCGTCAGCGAAGCCGGCAACGACGAAATCACGGCGTTGGCTCGCGCGTTCAACCGCATGCTCGGCGAGGTCGAGACGAGCCGCGCGCGCATCGAGTACCTGCAGCGCATCAGCGCATGGCAAGAAATGGCGCGACGGCTAGCTCACGAAATCAAGAATCCGCTCACGCCGATTCAACTCGGCGTGCAAGAGATTCATCGTCGCTATCAAGGTCACGACGAGCAGTTTCGCGACCTTTTGGACACCACGCTCGAGATCGTCGAAGACGAGGTCGGAACCCTACGCCGGCTCGTCTCGGAATTTTCGGACTTTGCTCGCCTGCCCGAAGCCCACCTAGAACAGGCAGATTTGCTCGAGTTTCTGAACGAGCAACGCCGGCAGATCGAGCGCGCCGAAGCCGCGGAAGGCGCGGGTAGCGAGGAGCTGTCGGTGATTCGGCTAGCTGGCGTACGCCCGAGCTTCGAGTGGCTGTTGCCCCCCCAGGCGGCCGAGGTTGCGGTCGACCGACAAATGTTTCGCCGCGTGCTGCTCAACCTGATCCAAAACGCAGCCGACGCCCTGTCCGACGCCAAGGTCAAAGGGCCAAAAATCAGATTGAGCTTGAGGCGAGAGGGCGACCTTTTCGCCATCGACGTCGAGGACAATGGGCCGGGCATCCCGATCCCGATGCGCGACGTCGTCTTCGACCCCTACGTCACCACCAAGCACACCGGCACTGGACTGGGGCTGGCAATCGTGAAGAAGATTGCCATCGAGCACGGCGGCATGATCACGGCCGACGTGAGCAGCCTCGGTGGAGCGCGCTTGCGGCTTACCTTGCCGGCTCGAGGCACGGCGGCGGCCCGTGAGCTGCCGCTGCGCGCCGAGCACCCGAGTAGGCCCGCGCCATGACTACGACGCCCAGCAAGAAGGGCCTCAACGAGGCCACGACCGGCTATTTGGTGGCGGGGCTCGTGCTCGCTTTTAGCTTGTTCATGGGGCTCTTCGTGTTGCCCTACCTGGGCGTGAAGCGGGCCGAAGCGTCGCCGCTCGTCGGTAAGCCTGCTCCGGATTTTCTGTTGCCGTACGCGTCGCCGGACGAGCGTGGCAAGTCGCAGCGTCTGTCGGACTTGCAGGGCCAGGCGGTCGTGCTCGATTTTTGGGCGAGCTGGTGCGCCCCCTGCCGCGCGCAGAGCCCAGTGCTGGCGCGCGTGGCGAAGGCCTTCGGACCGAACGAGCTGCGCGTGCTGGGCGTCGGCACCAGCGATGAGCGTGCCAGCATCACGCGGTTTCTCGCGAACGAACCGCTCGGCTACGCCAGCGTCTTCGACGATCAAGACGTAGCGTCGTCGCTCTACCACGTACGAAGTTTGCCCACGCTGGTGCTGGTCGCCAAAGATGGCACGGTGCGGGCGGTCGCGACGGGCTTTGCCAGCGAGGCCGAACTGTCGCGCTTGGTGCGGGAAACGTTGCGCTAGGGCAGGCTCAAGTCGGCAAGGCTCCGCGGGTAGAGCTTGTGGTGGCTGAACGAAGAACCTGCGATGCCTTGCACCCAGCTGAAGTTGGTGCCGACCGGGAACAGGTTGTCGAGGTCGGTAGCGATCAAGTCGTCGAGGCGCAAGCCGCCCAAAAGCAGGGTTTCGTCGTAGTCTTTGGGCGCGTCGGGGTTGCCGTTGTCGACCGTGGCGTTCTCGATGCGAATGAAGAGGGAACCGAGGCCTGCGGCGTGGGGCGAACCGTCCGCGGCGTCGGCCAGCGAAACCAGCAAAGGTGCGTAAGCATCCGCTCCGGAGGTCCGCGACAACAGCTCGGCGCCGATGAGCTCATCGGTGCCTTGGAAGGTTTCGAAATACCCCTGAAGCTGCACCAGGTCATCGGGCGCTACCGTCGGGGTAGTGCTGTGCGTGTAGACGAAGATACCCGAGTAGGGGCGGTGGTCGCCATCTTCGACGTAGTAGCCCTTGAAGTCTTGCGTGCGCAGTGCGGTAACGCGGACCCCGCTCACCATCACGGCCATCTTGCGTGAGGCGCGCGACGGCGGCGCCCTCAGCTCGGCTATGCGCAGCGAGCAGGGGGTCAGGCCCGGGTTGGCCAGCGGACAAGGGTCGCACGCATCGCCGTGGCCGTCGGCGTCGGCGTCGGCCTGGTCGACGTTGGCGACGCGCGGGCAATCGTCGCTGACGTCGGGCACTCCGTCCAGGTCGGCGTCTCCGGCGTTCCACGCGGGCAAGCTGGCCGCGGGCGCACAAGCGACTTCGCCTACCGGGCACTCCTCGGCCACCAGCGCATCGCAATGCGGCTCGTTGGGTGGCGTTTCGCAGCTGAAAAGCGGGTAGACGGCCTCGCCACCCTTGCGCAGCTCGGCCAGGCTCAGGCCTGTTTCGATACTGCATACGCGTTGCGTGGCGCCGCACACGTCCAACTCCTCGCAAGCCTCGCCGTCGCGGAAGGCCTTCACCAGCGCGCTGTCTCCGTAAAGCGGCGTGCCTTGGCGCAGCACCAGCTTCACGCTGGCGGGCGACGCCTCGACCACGCTTTGGTAGGGGTCGTCAGCGCCAGCATCGAAAACGGCGATGTCGCCAACCAAGCCGCTTGCCAACGCGGCGAAGCGGCGTTCTAGCCCGAGCGCCCATGCTGCGTTTGTGGTGACCATGCGCCAGCGCTGAAATGGATCGAAGTAGCCGCCCAGCACCGCCGCGTCGTAGTCGCGCGCGCAGGCCAGCTCTCGCTGTTGGTTCATGGAGCCGCTTGCCAGCCAGTCGGTGCCGAGTGCGATGTGTACGCCCAAGCTGCCGAGCAGCGCCACCGGCGCGGTGCTGCCGTACAGATCGAGATTCGAACGTGGTGACCAGACTACGCTCGCGCCGCGTCGCGCAAGCTCGTGCGCGTCCGCGCGCGACAACGCCATGGCGTGCACGACGGCGCTGTTTTTACCTAGCAAGTTCAAGCTGCCGAGGGCACAGCGCAGCTCGTCTCGTGCGCGCTCGTTCGTGCCTTCCCCCACGTGCGCGATATAGGCTTGGGCGGCGGATGCCGAGGCCGTGGTGTCGGGTTGGGCTCCAAACGCACAGGCCGCGCCGTCCACGCCGCCGCTGGCGTCGTCGAGCGGAAAAGTCTCGGCCACGATCTCGCCAGGAAGCAGGCCCTGGCTCTGTCCGGCTGCCTCCAGGTTGCGCAAGAGGCCGCGGCGCCCACCGGCACCCACGATCGAGGTCGTGCCGCCCATCACCATCCGCAGCTCTTGTGCCAGCACCTCCGCCGCGGTCGCCCCGCCCGAGAAGGGCAAGGCTTCGTGCCCGTGCTCGCCCAAGCGCCAGTCGTTGCGGTGCTCGTACAGCTCCCCCGGGTGCGCGAGCGGCGGCGTGCCCGCGTACCCCAAGTGATCGTGCAAGTTCACGAAGCCTGGACTGATGACCAAGTTCGGACAGTCGATGACCAGCGCGCCAGCCTCGTCGCCGCAATCGCAGGCCGCGCAGCGGATGTTGCCGGCGGCATCCAGGTCAAGCACGCCGCGCACGCGCGTCAAAAGCGGCTCCAGCAGAGTACCGATCAAGCGCACGCCTTTGCGCGAATCGCCGCTCGAGCTGCAGGCCATGGGCGCGGCGCGGTTCGGGCAGGTCACCACGGGCGGGTGAGCATCCCCGCTGCTGCTTTCGCTGGCGCCGCCGGTATTCGCCCCGCTCGAGCTCGTGTCACCAGCGGTGCTCCCGACGTTCCCGGGCATGACGGGCTCGCTCGGCGCAGCGCTCCGCTCGCCCCCCACGCTAGCCTCGCCCGCTGCACTGCGCTCGGCCGTGTGCCTCGGTAGTTCCAAGCGTTCGCGACAGCCGAAAAACACGCCAAGGCTGAGCAGTGCGACGCGAGCCAGGCGGCCGGCGCGACGTCGCACTCGCGCGGCCACGACCCCCGCGCTAGAAGTCTCGCCGATGCGGCCCACCTTCTGGGAGAGCGTGTTGTTGGGCGCTATCCACGGACTGGCTGCGATTTTTCCAGTCTCCCAGGCTGGGCACTTATCATTGACCGAAATGTTGTTCGACCTCTCCAGCCGGGAGCTCGCGCAAGATTGGCTGCTGGGTCTCGGTACGGTCTCGGCGACGATTTTCATGCTGTGGCCTCGGGTAAAGGCTGCACTGCTGGCAGGCTCGAGCGCCGCGCTGAAGCCTTCCCTCCTAACCACGACGCCGGGCGCGCAAGATGCGTTGGTGGTGCTGCTCGCCTCGCTTCCGAGCCTGCTCTTGAGCTTTGGGTTACGGCACGTAGCCGAGCGTTGGAGCAATTCGCCGCTGGCGATTGGGCTGGGTTTCTTGGTCACGGCCGCGGTGCTGGTGGCCTCGCGTTGGGCTAAGCCGGGGCGTGATGAGCAACCTGGGGTCGTGGGTGCATTGTTGATGGGGGCCTGCCAAGGACTCAGCGTGCTGCCAGGCCTTTCGTCTAGCGCCGCGGGCATTAGCGTTGCCCTGTTGTGCGGTGTGCGCCGCGAGCGGGCTTTCGAGCTCGCGCTGCTGGCGTCGCTGCCGGGCGCGTGCGTCGCGCTCGGGTTGGCGCTATTCGCCGCCCGGCATTCGGCGGAGGCCTGGGGCTCGGCCGGGCCGGCCGCCTTGGCTGGCATGGCCGCCTGCTCGGCCGCCGCCTCAGCCCTGTGGATTTTACGACGTAGCGTGGCTGCGGGGCGTCTGTGGTGGTTTGCCGCCTGGTTGGTCCCCGTTGCATTCGCCACCTTGGCGCTGGCCAAGGCCTGGCCGCACCGCTGACGCTTCGCTGGCACGTTTTTCACCCGAGCCCATCGGTTTGCCTCGCACCCCAGTTGCGCGCCATCGCTCTCCAGTTATGCTCGCCCCCAAGTCCTTCATGAATCACGTCTTCACGTTGGTGCTCGCTGGTGGCAGCGGCACGCGTTTCTGGCCCGCGTCACGTAAAGATCGTCCCAAGCAAGTATTGGGCATGGGCCCTGATCCGAGCTTGCCGCTGATTGGCCACACCTTGCGCCGCGTGGCGAGCCTGTGCCCGCCCGAGCACATGATCGTGGCTACCGGCGAATCGCTCGTCGACGTGACGAAGGAAGCGTTGCCGGAGCTCGGGCCAAGCAGCTTCATCGCCGAGCCTGTCGCGCGCAATACGGCTCCCTGCATCGCTTGGGGAGCGCAAATCATCGCACGTCGCGACCCCGAGGCCGTCGTCATGGTCCTGCCCAGTGATCACCACATCGAGGACGAGCCCGAGTTTCGGCGCATCCTAGCGCAAGCGCTCGCCAACGCGGCGCAAGGCACCATCACCACCGTCGGCATCAAGCCCACCCGGGCCGAGACCGGCTACGGCTACATCGAAGCGGATCGCGAACTCTCGCCCGGAGTTTTGGCGGTCAATCGCTTCGAAGAAAAACCCGACCAAGCCACCGCCGAGCGCTACGTCGCGGGCGGCAAGCACCTTTGGAATAGCGGCATGTTCTTCTTTCGCGCGGTCGACATGCAGCGGGCAGTCGAGCAACACCTGCCGGCCGTGCACGCTTGCCTGCAAGTCATCGCCGAGGCCGCCGTGCGTGGCCCGGAGGCCGAGCGCGAGGCGACCCGGCGCGTGTTCGCCGACATGCCCAGCATCAGCATCGACCACGGCATCATGGAAAAGGTGCAGCCGCTGGCAGTGGTACCGGGCTCCTTCGGCTGGAGTGATCTCGGTAGTTGGCACACCGTTTGGGAGCTCGGTAAACGTGATCACGCCGACAACGTCGGCCCGGACGACGCCGTCTTCGTCGACGCGCACCGCAACCTAATCGAAGATTTGCGGCAGAAGAACAAGACGATACGCACCGTGGCGCTGCTCGGCGTGAGCGACTTGTGCGTCGTCGAGACGGACGACGCCGTGTTGATCATGCCGCGCGCGCGCGCCCAAGACGTGCGCGCCGTGGTCGACGAGCTCACCCGTCGCGGGGGCCCGGTCTGAAACGCCTGCTCGCGTTGCTGACCGTGGCGCTACCGCTCTTGGCGCTGGGCTGCGCCAAGTTCCAAACAGCCCGCGAGTGCGGCACCTTCGTAGAGGCGATTCGCACCTGGAAGGGTCAGGCGCCGAAAGCCGCGCCAGCAGCCGTGGCGGCGCCAACCTCGCCGGCGGAGGCTTCGGTCGAATCCCTGGCCCTGGCCACGCGCTACGACGACTTGGCCAAGCGAATTGACGCTTTGCGCCTCAGCTCGCCAGAGCTGGTGCCGCGCGCCCAGCGTTACCAAAAGCTCGCGCGCGAAGCCGCGGCCGCCCTGCGTGACGTGGCCGATGCCGTCGCCAAGGGCGACCCCGAGGGCGCCCGGGATCGACGCGTACAGTTCGACGACATCGCGCGCGGTGAAACGCCGCTGGTCGCCGATATCAACGTCATTTGCCGCTGAACGCAGCAGCCGTGGTCAGCGTTCATCAACGCGAACGGCGTCCGCCGCCGGCCTTGGGCTTACGCGCCGGGCGGCGTTCCGACGCTGGCGCCGTGCTGGGCGGCAGGGCCGACTCCCCGCCGTTCATGGCTTGCAGCTTCCTGATTTCGTCGCGCAGCCGCGCGGCGGTCTCGAACTGCAGGTTTTCGGCGGCCGCGAACATTTCTTGGCGCAGCTCCAGCAGCCGTTCGGCAATGTCTTGGGGCGACGCGTCGCCTTCGCCTTCGGCTTTGCTGCCGCCCGTTCTGTTGGGCCGCTTGCTGCTGCCGCCCTTGCCGCCCTGACCCTTGGGCACCGCATAATAGTCGGTTTGCCCGCTCGAAGGGTTCATCTGCATGATCGCGCGTACCACCGTGGCCGGCGTGATGCCGTGCTTCTGATTGTACTCGGCTTGGATCTTGCGGCGACGGTCGGTCTCGCTCATCGCCAGCTTCATCGAGTCGGTGATGCGGTCGGCGTACATGTAAACTTGACCGTTCGCGTTGCGGGCCGCTCGCCCGATGGTTTGAATCAACGAGCGCGCGCTGCGCAAAAAGCCCTCTTTGTCCGCGTCCAAAATCGCGACCAGGCTCACCTCGGGCAGGTCCAGGCCTTCCCGCAACAGGTTGATGCCGACCAGCACGTCGAACTCGCCAGCGCGCAAATCGCGGAGAATTTCGATGCGCTCCAGCGTCTCGATGTCGGAGTGCAGGTAGCGCACGCGCACGCCCAGCTCCGTGTAGTAATCGGTCAGCTCTTCGGACATGCGCTTGGTCAGCGTCGTCACCAGCACGCGCTCGTCGGCCTTGGCGCGCACGCGAATCTCCGCCAGTAAATCGTCGACCTGGCCCGCCACCGGTCGCACGAAAATCTCGGGATCCAAGAGCCCCGTCGGGCGGATCACCTGCTCGACGATCACGCCCTGGCTCTTCTTGATTTCGTAGTCGCCCGGCGTAGCCGACACGAACACCGTCTGGTGCATGTGCGTCTCGAACTCGTCGAACTTGAGCGGACGGTTGTCGAGCGCGCTAGGTAGCCTAAATCCGTATTCGACCAGCGTCTCTTTGCGTGAGCGATCACCTTTGTACATCGAGCCGACCTGCGGAACCGTCTGGTGCGATTCGTCGATGATCAGCAAGAAATCTTTAGGAAAGTAATCGATGAGCGTGGGCGCCGGATCGCCCGCCTTGCGCTGCGAAAGGTGGCGCGAGTAGTTCTCGATGCCCTGCACGAAGCCCATTTGCTCGAGCATCTCGAGGTCGTACATGGTGCGCTGCTGAATGCGCTGCTTCTCCAAGAAGCGCCCCTCGCGGTCGTAAAATTGGAGCCGCTCTTTCAGCTCTTCCCGAATGCCGCCAATGGCCCGATCGAGCTGTTGGCGCGGCGTCACATAGTGTGATCCAGGGAAAATCGAGTAGCGCTCCAGCGAGCCCAACACCTTGCCGCGCAGTGGATCGATCTCGTGAATGCCGTCGACCTCGTCGCCGAAAAACTCGACCCGGATGGCCAACGCTTCTTCGTAAACCGGGAAAATCTCGACCACGTCGCCGCGCACCCGGAAGGTACCACGGTGAAAGTCGGTGTCGTTCCTCTGGTATTGAATGTCGACCAGTTGTCGCAGCAGGTTGTCGCGTCGAATCTCTTCGCCTTTGACGATGTTGATCAGCAGACCGGAGTAGGTCTCGGCCGAGCCTATGCCGTAGATGCAGCTCACGCTGGCGACGATGATCACGTCCGAACGACTGAGCAGAGAATGCGTGGCAGCGTGCCGCATGCGATCGATCTGGTCGTTGATGATCGCGTCCTTCTCGATGAAGGTGTCGCTGGTCGGTATGTATGCTTCGGGTTGGTAGTAGTCGTAGTAGCTCACGAAGAACGCGACCGCGTTCTCGGGAAACAGGTCGCGCATTTCCGCGTACAGCTGGGCGGCGAGCGTCTTGTTCGGCGCCATGATCAAGGTGGGCTTCTGCAGCTTCTGGATCAGGTTGGCGACCGTGAAGGTCTTGCCGCTGCCGGTGATGCCGAGCAACGTCTGGTACTGCGCGC
>JAYUYU010000650.1:0-24705 GCA_043752365.1 Myxococcales bacterium
TACTCGCCTTTCCCCGCGGCGAGCGCGATGCTGACGTGCACGCGCGGCGGCTTCAGGCCGAGGCTAGCGTCGTCAGCCGGCGTCACCCAACGCAAGGCTTGCAGCGTGCCTAGCGTTTGCACGGCGTCGGCCACCAACGAGCCGTCGTGTTTGAAGCCCTTGGGCTCCTCCAATGCATAGCCGCCGTCTTCGCTACGACGCACGCTTTGGCGGAGGTTGGGGGTCTCGATGCTGAAGCTGGCAAGCGCCGAGGGCGCAAAGCTGAACGGCGTCAAGCCTTTGAGCAGAGTGGCGTCGGGCTCGAAGGCGCGCGCGGTCTCGGCAGCGAAGCAAAGCACCACGGCGTCGGCGAGGCGCCTCACGCACACGCTGCCGTCGCGCCGCGCCGTGCCCACCAGCAACTGCTCGCTGCGATGCGTCGCAACGTCTGCCCCGGCGATCTGAATCGACAGCGCGCCTGCGGCAGGCTCGAGCCCCAGCTCGACCAAGCTCGCGCTCGCTGGTCGCTCGCCTCGGGCGGACAAAATCGCGGAAATGCGTGCATTTCCGGCGTCCAGCGGTACCTCGGCGCGGCTGGGCGCGCGTAGCACGAAGCCCTTGTCACGCCGCGCCAGGTCGAGTTTTTGGGAGCCGCGCGTGATGTGCAACTCTTCGATCTCGTCGGCACGCGCCGCGAACACCCCTTCCAGGCGTGCCTCGTTGGTCGTCGCACGTAACGCGTTGGAGATTTCCTCGGGCACGCAGCCGGCGCGCGCGGGCCGACCAGCTTGTTCCTTCAGGACCAACGCCTCTGCTGGAGTGCCGGGGCAGGTACCGAACGTCAACACAATCGGCGGCAGGCTCTGGTCGGTCAGGGTCAAGGTTACCCGCAGAGCGGGGTTGCTCAGCGCCTGCTTCGCCTGCGCGGCTTCGATGAAATGCTCGGTCGACAGGCGCGAAAGCGCGGTCAACAAGCGCTCGACGACGTCGCGGCTCGCCAGCTCGCGCGCCGCGCCGAGCTGCACGAAGAACGCGCCGCGCTCGGCCCGCGAGAGCAAAAGCTTGCCGCCAGTTTGGTCGAACTCAAGCTTGCCGAGCTCGCTGCGGCCGTATTCGAGCAGGCGCGGTTCACGAAATTTATCGAACGGTAGCGACAGCTCCTCAGCAACTCCCTGGCTCACCACGAAGCGCTTTTGCCCGCCGTCGGCTTGCAACTCGGCATAGCGCGCCCCAGCGGGTGAAGGGGCCGCTCCTCCCAACACCAAAGTCTGCATTGTTGCGCCCATTTCGACGCGAATGTGCAGGGCAGCCGCGCCTAGCCCAGCCTGCTGCGCCGACACGCCCTCGGCCGTCCTGAGCACGGACGCCAAGTCGAGCGCTCCGAGCAGCTGGTTGACGGTCGCGATGTCGGCCCGCTCGGGCCAAGGCTTGACGATGCGAAACTCGCCCGGCGCGGTCGTCTCGAGCTGTAGCTCGCGGCCGGCCTGGGACAACACGAGCCTCGAGATTGCATCCTTGCGAAAGCTGGGCAGGAGCTTGTCCTTGCGGGACTGAAGCTCGGCCGTCGTCTGCTCTTCGCGCGTCGCCCAGACTACACCGAGCGTACCCAGCGCGAGCGCCAGCAAGGCGCCGTTCACGAACAGCTGTCGGCGCATGTCAGCTAGGCTTCTCGGTCGAGCGCGCCGCCCCGCCGCGACGGGACTGGCGTTCGAGGTTGCGACGGCGCAAAAGTACGAAGCCGCCGAGCAGCCCGGCTGCCGCGGGCATGTACAGGAGCAAGTAGCGCATGACCTCGCCCAGCGATTCTTCGCTCAACGACAGCCCGACTTCGCGTTCTGGTTTTTCTGGCACGCTGATCATGCTGGGGCGCGCGGCCGCCCAACTGATGGCGTTTTCGATCAGGCGGCGGTTTCCGTACAGCGATGGATCCTGAAAGTTGCGGTTCCAGGCCAAGTTGCTGGCGCCGGTCACGAACAAGCGCGCCCCGCGTGCAAGCTTGCTGCCGGGGGTAGGGGCGAGCTCGCGCGCCGCAGCCAGGCCGAAGCTTTTGGGCTCGACGGCTTCACTTCCGGCGGGCTTGCTCGTGCCGTTCAAAGCACGCAAATCTTTGAGCGCTACCGCTTGGTCGCTCGACTCCATCAGCAGGGTGGCGGCGCCCGTCGAAGCCAGTGAGCGCGCCTGTACGACCAGGACACGCGACGACAGCTTGCCGTCTTCGTGCAGCACCCCGCGCGTGATGGCATGCGGGCGCAACTTCGCGAAAAATAGCTCGCCCGAACCGCGCGGCAAGCGCTCCGCTTCGTCTTGCTCGAACACCACGTCGCGGCCCAGCGTGACCCCCGCCAGCTCGAGCAGCTGTTCGAGCCCGGTGCCGCGTACTTGTGGGGCATCGCCCAAGGTAGGGCCGAGCAGCAGCAACGCGCTGCCGCCGCCGCGCACGTAGTCGGCCAGGCGCTTGGCTTCGTCGGTACCGAATTCCAGCTCTGGCGTCGGCACTAGGACCGCTGCGCAATCGGCGAAGCTTGCCTTGGGCGAGGTCGCGTCGACGCTTTGCACTTCGTAGTTGTTCTTCAGTAGCCGTTGCTTCAGCTCGCTCAAACCTTGAGGCCCTACGTCGTCGAGCGTGGGCTCGCGATGCCCAGTGCTAAAGCAAAGCTTGGCTTTTGCGCTGCGGCGCAGGTTGCCGAGCGCGCTCGAAAGGGCTTGCTCCAAGGCCGGACGCGAGCGCCCGGATTCTTCGTCGAAACGCACCAACTCGTCGGAGGTGATGAACCAGTGGCGGGCAGGACTGCCTGCGGCGTCGGCGCGGCTTCCGCCCGCGCCCGCTTGGTCTGCTTCTGCCAGCACGATCACCGCGTCGGTGATGATGCGACCGTCGTCGGCCTTGCCGGCCAAGATTTGATACTTCTGCTGCAGCGCCAGAAACTCGGCCGGGCTGCGATCCGGATCGACGTAGGTGACGCGCAGCTGACGTGTCACGGCGGCGTACGCCTCCAGCATGTGGCGCACGCTGACTAAGAGCGGGTCACCCTTGCTGAGCAACACGCTGACGTCGACCGGACCCTGCAGGCCCGTCAATAGCTCACGCGTGGGCTGTGACAACGAGTACAGCTTGTCCGACGTGAAATCCCAGCGCTTGTACCAGCGCGCCCCGAGCACGTTGACGTTGACGAGCAACAGCGCACCGGCGACGACCCCGAGCCATGAAAGCGAGCTTGAAAGCTTCAGGCTCTCCTCCACGAATCGACGACCCGGACCGTTAGAAATAGGCAAAAAACCGCGAGACTGCTGTCGTAGAGCAGGCGTCGAGTGTCTACGATGCCCTTCGAAAAATCCTCCATGTGCCCGGCCAAGGATACGTAGGAGCAGACGTCGCGCAACAAGCCGGGGTCGAAGATGTACTCGCCGATACCGAGCACGAACAGACCAAACTGAAGCAGCACCGTCACGAGCAACGCCACGAATTGGCTCTTGGTCAGCGAGCTGGCCAAGATGCCAATCGCCAAGTATTGCGCGCCGACCAGGAACAGCCCCAGGTAGCTAGACAACATCACCAGCCAGTCCACGTGCCCGGTCTTGCGCAGAATCACGACGTACAGCAAGGTCGGCAGCCAGATCAGCACGTAGGTGACGAGGGCGGCCGTGTACTTACCCAGGACCACGCCAGCCGCACCGACCGGCGCCGTCATCAGCGCTTCGATGGTGCCGCTGCGGCGCTCCTCGGCGAGCAAGCGCATGCTGAGCGCCGGGCACACCAGCAGCAGCGTCATCAGTAGAAAGACCGAGTTCTGACCGAAGTAGGCGCCCAGCGGCCCGTCGTCGACCGACAAGTCCGCGAAGCTCGCGAAGTGCGCGACGATTGAATAGAAGATGCCCCCCTGCAGAATCAGGAACACGCCCAGCAGCACCCAAGCCAGCGGCGTCACCCACAAGCTGAGCATCTCGCGCCGCAAAATCGCCAAAAACCCACTCATGCAGGCGAGCCCTCGGCGCGTGGTGAGCGAGTGACGTCGATTCGGCTGAATCGCTGACTTTCGAGAGTTTCACAGGGAGATCGGGAGATCGGGAGTCGTGCGAGCCCAGAATTGGGGGTTCGCGCTGCCGCCCGCGGCCGACCACGACTCCGCGACGAGCCTCGTGCTCTCAATCTCCCGAGGAAACGAGTTTTTGTTTTGGTCATCCAAAACAAAAAATGCGTTCTCGCCCCTCGCACGACTCCCGCTCTCCCGCTCTCCCTGTGAAAAAATCTCGAGCCGCTCATGATGCGGCATCTCCGTCACCAGCGTCGTCGCGGGTGAGCTCGGCGAAGACTTGTTCCAGGGTCGCGGTTTCGGGCGATAGGCTGGCGACGTCGACGTTGGCCGTGACGAGCGCGCGCAGTAGTTGCTGCCCGGCGTCCAGCGCCGCGACGCCCTCCACCAAGGTGACGCGCAGCCGGGTGTAGCCGTCGGCGAGCGCCACGTCGTCGAGCGGCGCGACCTCGACGACGCTCGCTTGCTCACCCAAAAGACCCGCCGCGCGCCGCTCGGCGTCGCGCACCACGAGCAGCAGCGTCGTCGAGCGCCGGCCGCGTGACAGCTCAGCCAGGGTGCCTTGTGCCACCAAGCGGCCTCGATCGATCACCAAGGCGCGTTGGCAGGTCGCCTCTACCTCCGACAAAATGTGGGTCGAGAGCAACACGGTGTGGTCGGCCGCCAGCTCTTTGATCAGCGCGCGTACTTCGCGCACCTGGTTTGGATCTAGCCCCGCCGTCGGCTCGTCCAAGATCAACAGCGGCGGATCTGCCACGAGCGCGTCGGCCAGCCCCACCCGCTGGCGAAAGCCCTTCGAAAGGTGGCCAATCGTCGTCTCGGTTACCTCACGCAGGTTGGCACGCTCGAGCGCCCGTTCGACGCTGGCTCCGCGCTTGCCGCGAGGCACGCGCTTGAGCCGAGCCCGAAACTCCAGGTATTCGCGCACGCGCAGCTCGGGGTAAAGCGGCGCCGCTTCGGGCATGTAGCCGAGCGACCCCCGCGCCAACAGCGACGCTTCGGCAATGTCGTGACCGTTGACGCGCACCTTGCCGCTGGTCGCGCCCAGAAAGCCCGCCAAAATACGCAGGGTAGTGCTCTTGCCCGCGCCGTTCGGTCCCAGAAAGCCGACCACTTCGCCGCGACCGACCGAGAACGACACATCGCGCACCGCGACGACGGTGCCGTAGTCCTTGGTCAGCCCTTCGACTTCGATCACGCCCGCGGCTGCTCTTCTTCTGGCTCGTCGTCCGTAGCGCCCTCTTCCTC
This sequence comes from Myxococcales bacterium, assembly GCA_043752365.1. Classification (GTDB taxonomy): domain Bacteria; phylum Myxococcota_A; class Polyangia; order Polyangiales; family Polyangiaceae; genus PMG-095. The sequence continues at coordinate 5,259 of JAYUYU010000650.1, forward strand.
GAGCAGCGCGCCGTGGCACTTCTTGAACTTCATGCCAGAGCCACACGGGCAGGCGTCGTTGCGACCGATGCGCGGCGCAGCCCGCGCCGGCGGCGGCGAAGAAGGCGTCGGACCGTGACCCGCAGCGATGCGCTGCATCTGCGCCAAGGCTGCAACTTGGTCGTCGGCTTCCTCACCCGGGTGACGGGCGACCGCTTGCTCCAGCTCGGCGTGGTGCCGCGCGTGCGCCTCGGCTTCCAGCGCCGCGATCTCGTCTTGGCGCTGAATTTGGACCTCGAACAGCTGGACCAAGACGGTGCTCGACACCTTGGCCATCATGTTCAAAAACAGGTTGTAGCCCTCTTTTTTGTACTCGTTCTTGGGGTCGCGCTGGCCGTAGCCGCGCAGCCCAATGCCGTCGCGCAGGTGCTCCATGTTGGAGAGGTGCTCGACCCATGCGTCGTCGATTTGCTTCGTGAAAACGAAGCGGAAGATGCGCATGAACAGCTCGACGCCGACTTCCTTCTCGCGGGCGAGGTAAATCTCTTCGGCGCGAGCGTACAGCTCACGCACCAGTATGCTGGGGTCACCCAGCTCGCGCGCGCTTTCCGGTAGCTCCTGCTGGAAGTGCTCCTTGAAGGCGGCGGCGATGCCCTTCCAGTCCCAGTCCTCGGCCGGCTTGTTTTCAGGGCAGCTCTCTTCGACCATCGCGGACAGCACGCGGTCGATCAAGTCGAGCACGCGCTCGCGCTGCTCGGACAACCCATGCGGCACCAGCTGGGCCAGCTCTTCGAAGACCTGGAGCGGCTTCAGGTCGTTACGGCCCTCGAGCTCGAGCTTCACGCCCCACTTGTTGTAGACCTCGCCTTGCAAGGTCTCGAGCTCGACGAGCTTCTCCAACGGCTCGAAGTCTTTAGCCGTCAGCGGCAAGTACTTGTCGCCGTCTTTCTTGGGCGAGATGGGCGGGTCGCAGCACAGGCCGACCAGCTGCGCGACCAGCGGAACGACGTCCTTGGCGACCTCGTCGTTCAGCAAAATCGTGCGTGTCTCTCCAGTAACTTTGCCCGCATCGTCGACCTCTTCGGGCGCGTAGCGGCCGAGCAGCAGCTGCTGGCGCAACGAGTACACAGTCTTTCGCTGCGCATTCATCACGTCGTCGTATTCGAGCAAGTTCTTGCGGATGTCGAAGTTGCGCTCCTCGACCTTGCGCTGCGCGTTCTCGATGCTGCGCGTGACCAGCGGATGCTCGATGGGCTCGTCGTCCGGCATGCCCATGCGATCCATCAGGTTTTTCACCCGATCGCCGGCGAAGATGCGCATCAAGTCGTCTTCGAGCGACAGGTAGAACTTGCTGTAGCCAGGATCTCCCTGACGGCCCGCGCGACCGCGCAGCTGGTTGTCGATGCGGCGCGACTCGTGCCGCTCGGTGCCGATGATGTGCAGGCCGCCCATCGCCACGACCTCGTCGTGCTCGACTTTGCAGGAAGCCTCGTACTTCGTGACCGATTCGGCGAAGGCTTCGGGCTCTGCCAAGTCGTCGCGGCCCTGCTTCTTGAAGTCCATGCGCGCGATCATTTCGGCGTTGCCGCCGAGCATGATGTCGGTGCCGCGGCCGGCCATGTTGGTGGAGACCGTAATGGCGCCTTTGCGACCGGCCTGCGCCACGATGAAGGCTTCGTTCTCGTGGTGCTTGGCGTTCAAGACCGCGTGTTCGATCTTCTTCTTGGTCAAGATGCGGCTGATCGCCGCGCTCTTCTCGACGCTGGTGGTACCGACCAGAATCGGGCGGCCTTCTTTGTTGTGCTCGATGATGTCGCGGGTCAGCGCGCTGAACTTCTCGCGCTCGCTCTTGTAGACGACGTCGTGGTCGTCTTGGCGGACGGCGTGCTTGTTGGTTGGAATCTCGATCACGTCCAGCTTGTAGGTGGCGCTGAATTCCTGCGCTTCGGTCTGGGCCGTGCCAGTCATGCCGCCCAGCTTCTTGTAAATACGGAACAAGTTCTGGAAGGTGATGGTCGCCATGGTGCGACTCTCTTCCTGAATCCTGACGTTTTCTTTGGCCTCGACGGCTTGGTGCAAGCCGTCACTCCAGCGGCGGCCGGACAGCACGCGACCCGTGAACTCGTCGATGATCAGGATCTTGTCGTCCTTGACCATGTAGTGCTGGTCGCGCTTGTACAGCGCGTGCGCACGCAGCAGCTGGTTCAAGATGTGCAGCGCCTGCACGTTGACCGGATCGTACAGGTTCTTGATCTCGATCAGCCTTTGGACGCTCTCGACACCTTCGTCGGTCAGAGTCGCGCTGAAGCCCTTTTCGTCGACGTTGAAGTGCTCGTCCTTCTTCAGGCGCGTGACGATTTCGTTGAGCGTCTTGTACTTCTCGCTGGCGGCCTCGGCCGTGCCGCTGATGATGAGCGGCGTGCGCGCCTCGTCGATCAAGATCGAGTCGACTTCGTCGACGATCGCGAAATTCAAGGGACGCTGCGCGTATTCGAGCGCCGAGTCCTTCATGTTGTCGCGTAGGTAGTCGAACCCGAATTCGTTGTTTTGGCCGTAGCAGATGTCGCTCTTGTAAGCGGCGCGCTTCACCCAGTCTTCTTGCTGGTTGACGATAGTGCCGATCGACAGACCCATCCACTTGTACACACGACCCATCCACTCGGCGTCGCGGGTGGCCAAGTAGTCGTTGACGGTGATCAGGTGGACGCCCTTACCTTCGAGGGCGTTCAGGTAGATGGGCAAGGTAGCGACGAGCGTCTTACCTTCGCCGGTGCGCATCTCGGCGATCGAGCCCTTGTGCAGGACCATGCCGCCCATCAGCTGCACGTCGTAGTGCCGCATCTTGAGCACGCGCTTGCTGGCTTCGCGTAGCGCCGCGAAGGCGTCGATCAACAGGTCGTCCAGCGTGGCGCCGTTGTCCAGCTTCTGCTTAAACTCCGCGGTCTTCGCTTGCAGCTCTGCGTCAGACAGCTTCTGCATCTTCGGCTCGAGAGCGTTGATGGCGTTGACGATCGGCTGCATGCGCCGCACGGCGCGCTCGTTAGAAGTGCCGAAGAGCTTCTTGGCTACCCAGGTCAGCATGTGATGTGGCGGGGAACGTAGTCGCAACCCCCGCAATGTGCATGCTGCGTAACGTAACTATGCGAAAACGCAAGGGAAAAGTTGGCTGGTCGGTCGGGCGAGGCCACGGCCGTCGTGGCGACCGGGCCGTTAGGTCCGGGGAATCTCACAGGGAGATCGGGAGATCGGGAGCCGTGCGAGCGAGCAGGTTGGGCGCACAGCCGTTTTCAGAGACTGGCGTCGCTCGGGGCACGCAAACGTCTCCGCCTGTGGTGACGCGAACGCCTGTGCGGCGGGGCGCCCCAAATTCAGGGCTCGCACGACTCCCGATCTCCCGATCTCCCTGTGAAAGAATCTCGAGCCGCCAAGGCCCCGCGCGGTTGCTGTTAGCGGCCCGTGCGGTGTTGTTGGCGGGCGGTGCCTTCGGCGAATAGGCGACGGTCTTCGTCGGTCTCGAGCAACAGGGCTGGAGCGGCGGTCGACTTGCCGTCGGCGCCAAGCGAGACGTACACGACGTACGCGGAGTTGGTGTGCGTGACCTCGCGCGTCAGCAGGTTTTCGGCGTGCACCAGCACCTGCACCTCGATCGAGCTCTTACCGACGTAGGTCACTCGCGCTTGACACACCAAGAGCTGTCCCAGGTGCACCGGCTGCTTGAAGGTCATCGAGTCGATGGCGATGGTCACGCACGGCCTGTGCGCGTGGCGCATGGCAGCGATTGCTCCCGCTTCGTCTACCATCTTCATGATCACGCCGCCGTGCACGTTGCCGAGCGCGTTGGCGTGCTCGGGCAGCATCAATTGATTGAGTGAGATCTCCGAGGAGCGTGCGCTCTGTGCCGCATCTGCTGTCATGATTTCGAGCATGTTACGCCTACTTTGGCCGGAGGTTTTGCGGCCCGTTGGGGCGGTGCTAGCTTCCGGCCGCGTTTGTTGCCGGCCCGCTGGTTTCGGGCGTGTTGCTCCCCGCTGAGCCGCGCTCTGTCTCCCCGGGCTTCCGTGCATGGATCTTCTCTACCCTGTCATCCTCGTCAGCTCGCTGATCTTCGTGCACGAGCTCGGCCATTTCCTGTTCGCCAAGGCGTTCGGGGTGAAGGTGCTTACCTTTAGCTTGGGCTTCGGGCCCAAGGTGCTCAAGCTGCGTGGACGCGAGACCGAGTATTGCATTTCGCTTCTGCCGCTAGGCGGCTACGTGAAAATGCTGGAGGCGTCCAAGACCGATGTGGTCTTGCCCGAGGATCGCAAGCGCACGTTCGAGTCGCTGTCGATTTTCAAGCGGGTCGTGATCGTGCTGGCAGGTCCGGTCATGAACCTGATCTTCCCGGTCTTGCTGTACTTCGCGGTGTTCGTCGGTAACGGGCCGCTGCTTCCGCCGACAATCGGCATCGTGCTGCCAGGCCACCCCGCCGACGGCAAGCTGCGCCCCGGCGATCGCATCATGTCGATCGACGGCGAACAGGTCGCCACCTTCGACGAGGTGAAGCGCATCATCAGCAGTAGCCCCGCGAAAACGCTAAAATTGGTGGTTTTTCGCGACAATCGCCAGGTCGACGTGGAGGTCACCACCGAAGAATCGGTGGAGCGGCACCAGATTGACGTGAAGCAGCGCGAGCTCGACATCACGCAGCGTGTGGGCACCATGGGCATTCAGCCCAGCGCGCCGGCTGCGGTGATTGGCGTGCCGAATCCGGACTCACCGGCGTACCGCGCAGGCTTGCGCACCTTCGACGTGATCACCAACGTTGGCGGCGTGCCGGTGCGGCGCTTCATGGACCTCACCAGTGCGCTGAGCGAGAACGCCGGCGAGACCTTGCCCGTCACGTACCTGCGCCCCGTATCGGTGCCAGGCGCGCTTGGCGGCTTGGCCGACATGGCCGTGTTCGAGTCCGGCGTGGTCGCGCTCACTCCCGATCCAGCTGGCAGCACGCTGTTCGAGCGCGCCGGCATCGAGCTGGCCGACCTGTACCTGGCGATCGTGCCGCAGGATTCGTACTTGTACAAAGCGGGCCTCAGGCCTGGCGACAAAATCTTGCGGCTGGACGACGTGGCGGTGCCGGCTTGGTCGACGTTTTGCGAGCGGGTGCTGGCGGCGCCCGACAAGGAGCACCACCTGGATTACCAATCCGCGCGCGACGGTAGAGTGCGCAGCGGCACCTTTCAGATTCGCCGCGAGGACTTCGTCGATCAACACGGCCAAGCGGTGTCGCGCTACGTGATCCCGATGCAGCATTGGATCCCCCTCGCACCCGACGATCGGGTCGAGCATCCGGCGCCCGTGCGTTACGCGTTCCAGAAGGCCGTCGAAGAGACCGTCGACGTCACGCGCTTCACGCTGGTGTGTATCGTGCGGCTGCTGCAGGGGCGGCTGAGCCTCGATGCTTTGTCCGGGCCCATCACCATCTTCGAGATCGCGGGCGAAGAAGGCCGCAAAGGGCCCGACTACTTCATATGGGTGATGGCCCTGCTCAGCATCAATTTGGGCCTGTTGAACCTCTTGCCCATTCCCGTGCTAGACGGCGGGCACTTGATGTTTTTTGCGATTGAAGGCGTATTGCGCAAGCCGCTGCCGCTGCGTTTGCGCGAGGTCGCGCACATCGTCGGCATGGCCATCTTGTTCGGCTTGATGGCCATCGCGTTCCGCAACGACGTGCAGAAGCGCGACGTGATTCGCGGACAGAATGGAGTCACCTCTGGCTGACAAACCCGCGGGCCAGGCGGCGCAACAAGCGCCTCGGCAGCCTAACGCGCGCAGCATTGCGGCTAAGGTCATAGAGCGCGTGCTGGTCGACGACGCCTTCGTTGCCGCGGCCTTGGACGCCGAGCTGCGTCGACATCCGCAGCTGGACGTGCGCGAGCGCGCGCTGGCGACGGAGCTGTCGTACGGGACCATGCGCACCGAGCCCGTGCTTCGGGCGCGGCTGTTCGTGCACGCGCCGCGCGGCGTGTCGGACGAGCGCGTGCTGTCGCATCTGTTGGTAGCGGCATATCAAATCTTGCTGCTGGATCGCGTGCCAGCCTTCGCGGCAGTGGACGCGGGCGTGACTGGCGTGAAGCGCGAGCGCGGTCCGCGCGTCGCAGGCTTTGCCAACGCCGTCTTGCGCAAGCTCGCCAAAACGGGCGAAAAGCTGACCCAAGCCCAGGCGTTGCGTGAGTCCGTGCCCAACTGGCTGTGGCAAGACCTGATCAAGTCCGTTGGCGAAGAAGAGGCAATGGCGCTGATCAGCGGTGACGCCTTTACGGGGTTGCGCCTGCGGCCCGGCGTCGACCCGCCCGAGTGGCTGCGAGAGTTGCCGCACGGCCGCGTTTCACCCGTCGCCAGGCTCGTGCGCGGCGAGGGCGATTCGCGGCAAAAGCCTGGTTTTGCAGAGGGTGCTTTCACGGTTCAAGAAGAGGGCGCACAAGCCATCGGTCTGGGGCTGGGCGTGCGCATCGGCGACAAGGTCCTCGACGCGTGCGCGGGCCGTGGCCAGAAGGCAACGCTTCTCGCCGAACGGCTCGCTGGGGGCAGGCTCATCGCGTGCGATCTCTATCCGGAGAAGCTACAGGCTCTAGGCGACGACGCGGCGCGCCTCGGGCTGACCGGCATCGAGACCCGCGCCGTCGATTGGACCGTGGGGCACGGCGGATTGCCCGATGATTTCGACCGTGTGCTGGTCGACGCGCCCTGCAGCGGCACCGGCACGCTGCGTCGTCGCCCGGAGATTTTGCGGCGGCTCAAGGCCGAAGATCCCGCTCGGCTCGCCGAGCTTGCCGAGAGCATTTTGCGGTCTGCGTCCTCGCGCGCCAAGCAGGGCGGCACGGTGCTGTTCGCCGTGTGCTCGGTGCTCGAGCAAGAGTGCGAGGCCGTGGTGGCGCGGGTTGCCGACGTGCTCGAACCAGCACCATTCGACGCGCCGGAGCTGCCGACCGAGCTGGTAGCCGGCAAGACGTGCTTGCGACTGTTGCCTGGTCAGCACGGCACCGACGGCTACTTCATGGCCTGTTTTCGGCGCCGCTAGCTTGGCCGTAGGCCGTGCGCCCTAGGGCATGCAGACTTTGCGGTTCATGGACCCGCCGCCCGTCGAGCGACAGCCGAAACCGGCGCCCGCATAGGTGTGGCAATATTGATCGGCGTCCTTGAGCGTGGCCTGCTCGAGATCGGCGTCTTCGCAGCTCAGAAAGCAGTACATCTCGCCGGTCGACTCGAAGGGGCCGCACACCTCGGCGTGGTTGCCGGGGCACTCGCCAGTCGCCGCGCAGCAGTCGCTGTCTTGCGTGCAGTAGTGGGTGCAGTAGCCGCCCGAGACCTTGTCCAAGCACACGGCTTCGCCCAGCAGCTCGCCCGCTTTGACGCCCGCGTAGCATTGGTCGACAGTTTCGCAGGCTTGGCCGGTGTTGGTCGGGCCGGGGCCCCCGTCGTTGTCGCTGCTGCAGGCGGGCAACAGCCACCACCCAAGGCTGATAGTAAGCATGACCGCCCCGCAAGCTCGCTGGCCGGACGCAAACAGGTTGCTGGGGAGGGGCATCGACCGTTCAGTGGGAACGCTGACTCGATTTTATCAGGCGCGGCCTCCCGACCTTGGCCTACGCTTTCCTACCAATGCTCGCCGAGGCGTCCCTGCTCGTGGCGCTTTCTGTCCAGCAGGGCAGCGGGGCGGAGGCCTGCATGGGCGCCGAGCAATTGAGGCGCGGCGTCGAAACTCGTTTGCAACGTCGTGTATTCGTCGAGCCGGTGCAGGCAAGCCTGCGGCTGGTCGTCATTTTCAGCCGCCGCAATGCCCAAACGGAGGCGCGCATCGAGCTGTCGAGCATCGACGGCGCGCCGCGTGGAACACGTTCGCTCGTCACTTCGGGTCACTGTTCGGCGCTCGATGACTCTTTGGCGCTGTCGGTCGCGCTACTGGTCGACCAACCGCCGGAACCCGAGCCGGAGCCGTCGAGTAGCGCGTTGACACCGAGCTTGACGCCGCCACTCGCCACGTCGCCAAGTGCAAGCCGCGCGGCGCCGCCGACGTCAATCACGATTCCGCCTGAAGTTGCCGCGCCGCGCGAGCCCTGGGAGGTGCGCTTTGGCGTTTCCGGTGTTGGGGCGTGGGGTGTCTTGCCCGGGGTGAGGGCAGGGGGGGCGCTCTACTTCAAGCTCGTGCCGAACAACTTCTTACCGGTAGTTCTACAACTCGAAGGTTTTGGCCGCGCGACCGCCGAGCGCAATGCCAGCTCGGGCGCGCGCTTCCGCCTGGTGCGCGCCGGGCTCGCGCTCTGCCCCGCGCTTCACGAGCGTCCGGACACGGCGCTGTCGCTGTGTGTGGGACAGAAGCTGGGCTGGCTCACGGTCGAAGGTTACGGCTTTGACCGCGATCAGCAGGATCGTCGCGTGGGTTTTGCCCTGACCGCGGGTGGGGAGGGCAGGCTACGGCTGTTCGCCCCCATCTCACTTCGGGGCTACTTGGGCGCGGAGGTTCCGCTGATACGCGACCGCTTCGCGTCTAGTGGTGGCAACGCTACTGAGCTTTTCAGGCCGCCCCCGGTCGCCATTTTGGGGGAAATCGGGCTGGAGGCTGCGCTTTGGTAATAATTGCCACAGCCCCGTCCCACGTAACCGGAAAGCATCTTGGCTAAGGTGGGTCCCGTGGATTCTCCGCCAAGCATGCGATCGGTCTTCGATGAGCATGCTGGTTATGTCATCCGCACCTTGCGCCACCTGGGCGTCCGCGAGGCCGACGTCGAAGACGTGGCGCAAGATGTCTTCGTCACCGTTCATCGCAAGTTGCCGGAGTTCGAAGGCCGTTCCAAGCTTCGCACGTGGCTGTACGCCATCTGTTTGCGCGTCGCGTCGGACCACCGCAGACGAGCCTACGTCGTCCGGGAGCACGTCACCGACAGCCCCCCAGTGGACACCGGTGAGCGCACCGGCAACGAAGCGGATACCAGCCTCGAGTCTCGAGCTTTCGTGCAAGAGCTGCTGGCTGAGCTCGACGACGACAAGCGCGCCGTGCTCGTGCTCTACGAAATCGAGGGGCTCACGATGCGTGAGGTCGCCGACGTCGTCGGCTGTCCGCTCCAAACGGCCTACTCGCGGCTTCACACGGCGCGAGACCTGCTGCGAGCGGCTTGGGAGCGGTCCAGAAAGGACAGCGTATGACTGACCAGCTCGATTTGCCACGATTGGCGGACTCTCCGTCCGCTCCGGTCGGGCTGCGTGACGCGCTGCGCGCAGCCAGCGGCGACGTGGCAAGTGACGCGCAGCTTGCGCGGCTCACCCAGCGCTTGGGACCGCTTTTGGGACCTGTAGGCCCCGCCGCGCCCGTAGCTGCGGCCGGCAAGGCCTTGGTCGTCAAGTTGGGGCTCGCGGGGGCCGCGCTCATCGTCGCCGGTGGTGGAGCCTGGCTGCTCTCTGCTTCGCCGCCGTCACCGCCTCTACCGGCACCAATACCCGCGCGAGTCGCCGCAGGCTCGAAAGCGGAGCCCGTTGCGGCCGCTTCGCCGAACACTCTGGTGGCCCCACCCAGCGAGCCGTCCGTGCGCGAAGACCCGTCGCCGCCCGCAGGCGCGGCCGCCTCGGCCAAGCTGCACCAGAAGCCCAGGCCGCCCGCGCAGCCTTCCGAAGCCGAGCTGCTCGAACAGGCGCGCGCGACCTTGAAAGGCGACCCAGCTCGCGCCCTTCAACGCGCCAACGAGCACGCTGCGCGTTTCCCGGGCGGCGTGTTGGTGCAGGAGCGCGAGGTGCTAGCGATTCAGGCGCTGCGCCAACTTGGTCGCAACACCGAGGCCGAGCGGCGCACGGCAGCCTTCGCCAAGGCGTTTCCGGGCTCCGCTTTTGCGCGAAAAATTAACGTTCCGCGCTGAGCCGCCCTGGACCCAGATTGCTTGGGGTCCCTTGCGACGACGACGAACTCGGGCTCAGCACAGGCCTGAGTGGGAACCAAGCGGCGGCCTGTCGCCAAGACTGCTACTTCGACGGGTTTTCAAAGGGGCACACTCGACTATCCGCTAGCGTGCCCGCCTTGCACGCCAGTCAAAAGCTGCCTCGACGATTGTGGCAAGTGCGAGACCTGCTGCCGCCCTGCGCCCGCGCCCACCTAGAACGGTCGGCTCGCAAGGCGTGTTTCCGCGCCTGCGTCTTCATAATTTCGCTCTAGTGGAGCCACCAACCCGCCTAGCAGCGCCTTTTCCTGGCGTGCCCCCTGGAGTCCACACATGCGTCAGGCCGGTCGTTTCGTCGTTGCTGCCCTCGCCGCCACCTGGCTCACCTGGGCTTGTGGATCCACCAACTCCGGTGGGGCGAATGGTAATGGATCCGGCTTGGGCGGCGAAGCCGGCGAGGGCTCCGGCGTAGGCGGTGAGGTCGGTAGCGGTGCGACAGCTACGAATGGCGGCAGCAGCAGCAATGGCGGCAGCAGCTTCAATGGCGGCGACAGCGCCAACGCAGGTGTTGGCACCGGCCTAGCGGGCGCCGGCAACGCGCTGGGCGGTGAGGCCAACGGGTTTGGCGGCGACGGCAACACCATGGGCGGCGCCGGCTCGGACCCGGGCCTGCCCGTTTGCACTGCTATCGGCGCAACGTGCGTGCAGAGCCCGGAGTGCTGCTCAGGCGTGTGCGACCCCAAGACCAACCGGTGTGCCTCGGTAGTCGGGGTGTGCGCTGGCCAGGGGCAGGCCTGCAGCGCAGGGCCTGATTGCTGCAGCTTTCAGTGCGGTGCGGACAGCAAATGCGCCAAACAGGCCTGCGTTTCGGACACTGGCGGATGCACGCTCGATAGCCAGTGTTGCGGCGGCTCGTGCACTGACGGCACCTGCGCCCCGCTGAACTCCACTTGCAGCACGGCCGGCAACGCCTGTGCCGACGGCACGGATTGCTGCTCTGGACAGTGCGGCGCGAACAAGCTGTGTACGTTGGGTGGCTCCTACTGCATCCAGCCGGGCGACGTTTGCTCCCGCGCCAACGATTGTTGTACGGGTTCATGCAGCATCGCCGGTGGCGCTACTCTGGGCACCTGTGCTGAACAGCCAGCGGGCCCCGCCTTTTGCACCGGCGTTGACGGCGTGACTTGCGACGACTGCGGCGACTGCTGCAGTCGACTCTGCGCGCCGTTCGGTCCCACCGGCGTCAAGATTTGCCAGCCCGCCAATGGCTGCCACGTCACCGGCGACCTTTGTCGGCGCAACCAAGACTGCTGTGGCGGCACCGACGACGCGACCCTTCCGGGCTACGGCAACGTCGTGTGCGTCGTCCAGCCGGGCGCGGAGGTCGGGCTCTGTCGCAATCCAAGGAATGGGCCCGGCCCCGGTGGCGCCTGCAATCCGCAGGGCAACGTCTGCCACTACAAGGAGTACATGTGCGACATTTCGTCGGCGCGTGCCGACTGTTGCGGCGGGCTGGGCGCAAAGGGCGGCGTCTGCCAGCTCGATCCGCTCGGGATCCCGCGCTGCAACGGCTTGGGCAACGCGTGTCGCGACCCTGGAGACACGTGTGCGTCGACCGACGATTGCTGCGACAACACGCCTTGCGTTCCGGACATGGATGGCGTGCTGCGCTGCGGCGACGGTGTCTGCCAGAAGTCCGGCGATTCTTGCACCATCAACGGTGACTGTTGCCCAGGTTCCATCTGTCTTACCCCGCCCGGCTCCACCGTTGGAACATGCGGTGGTGACAGTGGTGGCGGCGGCACGGGCGGCACCGGTGGCAGCTCCAGTACGGGTGGCAGCTCAGGCTCGAGCGGCAGCTCCGGCACCGGCGGAACCAGCCCGAGTTGCAACGAATACGGTCAGATTTGCAAAGCCAGCGGCGACTGCTGCAACGCCGTTCCGTGCACCAGTGGCGTTTGTCGCTTCGCGGGTTGAAAGGCATGAACCTGAAAAAATCCCACCATTCGCTCGGTCTCGGCCTAGCGCTCGCCGGCTTGTCTTGTGTCGTGGCCGCTGCCTGCGGTGGCAGCAAGGACGGCTCGCTGCTCGACCAGAACGGCAGCGGCGGTAGTGCCAACGCTAACGGCGAGGGTGGCGCCGATTCGGGCATTCTGCTCATGGTCGGGGGTGCCGCCAATTCGCCTTCGCTCGGCGGTGACGGCAGCGGCTTACCAGAGGGTGGCGCGTGCGGCTCGACCGCGTTCGTTGCCAACCCACCGCTCGTCCACGTGCTGCTCGTCGTCGACAAGTCGCTCAGCATGAATGACAAGCCGGCGGGTTTTGCGGTCAGCAAGTGGTCCGCTTTACGAGACGCACTTTCGTCCGCGCTGGAACAAACCCAGGGCAAGATCAACTACGGGCTCGACCTGTACCCGTATTCCGGCAAGAGCGGCGAGGCGTTGGGCAACAGCTGCCAAATGCCTTCGACCACCGCCCCGGTCGTCGTCCCCGTGCAAGTCGGCACGAAAGCGGCGCCACTCATCCTCTCGGCGCTCGACGGCAATCCGCCCAGCGGCGCCACCCCCACCGCGCTCGCGCTGGAGCGGGCTTACACGTACTTCACCAGAGGAGCCGGTAAGGCCCTGTCTGGCGAGCGTTACGTGTTGCTCGCCACCGACGGCGGTCCAAACTGCAACCCCGCTCTGACGTGCGCCGCCGATGCCTGTACGGTCAACATGGACGGCAAGTGCCCCGAAAATCTCAATTGCTGCGATCCCAAGGTGGACGCGCTTGGCTCCAGCAACTGTCTCGACCAAGACGCCAGCGTCGCCCAGGTTACTCAGCTCTTGGCCAAGGCAAACGTCAAGACCATCGTCGTCGGTATTCCGGGAACCGAAGCCTACGTCGACACACTCAACGCGCTGGCAGCCGAGAGCGGCGTGACGAACCCCGATGCTCCCCCGAACTACTTCGCGGTCAAGGCGAAGAGCGGTGCAGCAGGGCTGGCCGAAGCGCTTGGCCAGATCACGACCGGCCTCGTCAAGTCCTGCGAGCTTCACCTCGAGGAAGAGCCGCCAGATCGCGACCTTCTGTTCGTCGTCATCGACGGCGTCTCGATCCCCAGGAACGACCCAGATGGCTGGAGCATCCCGGATCCCGATCTCAACCACACGCCCCCGGTCATCCAGATCGCCGGCGCGACGTGTGACAAGCTCGAGACCGAAGGCGCCGAGTACATCAATGTCAGCTACGGTTGCCCCAACTACCGCCCGCCAGTGAAGTAGCGCGCCGCCATGCTAACTCCTCGGTCTCTACGAGCGCTCAGTTGTTCGGCGCGCCCGAGCAGACCCAGCCGCTGATCAGATTGATCTGCTTTTGTGGCAACGTTTGCCCAGCTTTTGGCATCTGGGTCCCGGTGCAGACACCGACGTTGAGTAGCTTTTGCAGTAGGTAGCTCGAGCTGGGGCTGCCGGGCACGACGAGCTTGCGACCACCGCCACATTGCGAGGTCGAGACGTTGACCAGCTCCGCGTAAGACTTGGCCGTCTCGAGCGAAAGGCCCTCTTTGGGCCTCATGCCAGCGTGGCAACCAGCAGAGGTGCAGGCGCCTTGCAGAATGGGCGCGACATCGTTCTTGAACGAGACCGTTCCGGCAGCCGCGCACTGACAGGCACCAGCCACGCAGGCTTCGCCCGCACCGCAGGCCGTGCCGCAAGTTCCGCAGTTTTTCGCGTCAGTCGTCGTGTCGACGCAGCTGGGTCCGCAAAGCTCGCCGCCGTTGCTACAAGCGCAGTTGCCGGCGCTGCAGGCCAAGCCGGCAGGGCAGGCCTTGTCACAGCCGCCGCAGTCGAGTTGGTTGGTTTGGGTGTCGACGCAGCTGGCGCCGCACTGCGTGAGGCTGCCGCAGCCCGTCGCGCAGTTACCCATCAAGCACACTTGCTTGCCGGTGCAGGCGTTGCCGCAGTCGCCGCAGTTCTGAGCGTCCGCCTGCACGTCGACGCAGGCCGCGCCGCAGGCGTTGAGACCGGCGGGACACGAGCATTGGCCGTCCTGACAGGTTGAGCCGGCGCTGCAGGCGTTGCCGCATTTGCCGCAATTTGCGACGTCTGTGGCTGTTTCGACGCAGACGCCAACGCAAGCCTGGCTGCCGCCCGCGCAAGCGCAGCCGCCGTTGTCGCAGGTCACGCCTGTGGGGCAGGCGTTGTCGCACGAGCCGCAGTGTTGCGGATCGGAGGCGAGGGCGACGCATTCGCTGCCGCCGCAGGTTTCACAGCTACCGCCGACAGCCATGCCCTGAATCCAGTCGGCCACGCATTGGGTGCTGGCTGCCGGCAAGTGCCCACCGAGCGGCATGACGTCGCCGCACGCAGGCATCGCGGCCGTCAGCTTTTGGTAAAGAAACGATTTCTCGGGACTGCCTGGCACAATCAAGGACCAGCCACTGCACAGCGCAGAGCTCTTCGCCATCAGCTCGCCCGGCAGGGTGTCAATCAGGTTCAGGCCGACCGCGGCGTTCTGCGAGCCGTGGCAGCCGGCTCCATCGCAGGACGCTTTGAAGACGCTCTCGCGGATCGAAGCGGCGCTGGGAGTGCATTGGGTCGGCGCCGTCGTGCTGGTGGATGCGGCCTCAGCGCCGCCGTTGCTGGAGCAACCAAGCAGTGCGAGGAAGAAGGGGAGTAAGGGCGTGTAACGTGTTGTAGGTCTGGGCATGAATCCGTGCTGGCTACGCTTCAAAGAGTGGGCGAAAACGCGCGAGATTATGGTCTTTAGGTTTGGTCGCCCGTCTGTGACAGTTCATAAATTGCGTGCGTCGCGCGCCACTCACCACGGCATGAGGGCAAGCTTAAAATTAGTTACACTTTCGATGGCACTCGGTTTGAGCGTCTGGGCCTGCGGGTCCAACGATGATGGCACCGTCGGCGGCGGCTCTGCTGGCAGCTCGAGTAACGGCGGCGACCCCGCCAGCGCTGGCAGCAACGCTACCGCTGGCAGCAACACCACCGCTGGTACCAACGCCACGGCCGGCACTGCGTCAACGATGGGCGGCATGGGTGGCGAGCCCCCTGTTGGCGTCGCTGGCAACTCTGCTGTGGGCGGTGACACTGGCGCGGGCGGCGACATGACGTCGATGGCGGGCGTTCCGAGCATGGGCGGAGCACCGAGCTCGGCGGGTGCCCCCGGAGCCGCGCTGGGCGGTGCGGGTGGCGCAGGTGGCGATGCCGCAGTCGTCCCAGTACCGAGCTGTAAGGGCTCTCCGCCCGCGTGCGCGGCTCAGAGTGAAGTCGCGTGTACGACGATTGCTGGTTGCGAAGCGGCGGCCGTCAAGTGCGGAGGCACCCCGGACGCCTGCGAGACCCACCTCAGCACCCCAACGTGCGCGCAGGCTCAAGGCTGCAGCAACGGTCAAAACTGTAGCGGCACCCCAACCGCTTGCGCGGATCGGTTAACCTCCATCGCGTGCGACGACGGCTGCAACTGGATCCCCTGCGGCGGCACGCCGACGGCCTGCGCTACCTTCGACGAACTCAGCTGCGCTTTGCACTCCGGGTGCACTTGGCAGTGACTGATCATAAAACGAACCTGCCGGGGCCCACTGAAGGGTCTCGGCTGGAAACCTCATGAAAAAGCTATCAAAGACGTGTCTCGCCCTGGTTTTGCCGCTTTCGCTGGTGTGGGCATGTGGGTCTACCAGCGACGTAGGCAACGACCAGAATGCCGGCGCCAGCTCGGGCTCCGGTGCCGTGGCTGGCTCCCTCAATATCGGGGGTGATGGCTTGCCCATCGGGGGCGACGGAACTGGTGCGGGCACCAGTCTCGGCGGCAGCCTCAACGGCGGCGGCGGCACGCTCAACGGTACCGGCGGCGTCGTCGCTACTGGCGCCACCGCCTGTTCCGACGGCAAAGACAATGACGGTGACGGCCTGACTGACGGGTTCGATCCCGAGTGCACCGGCGTTTCCGATAACGACGAAGGCACGTTCGCCACCGGCATTCCGGGCGACAACCGCGACCCCAAGTGGCAAGACTGTTTCTTCGACGGCAATTCGGGCGCGGGTGACGACGATTGTCGCTACGCAACTGGCTGCCTCACGGGCGAGCTCGAGCCCACCGATAAAGACTGCACCCTCACTGACGCTTGCGTCGAATTCTGCGCGCCGCTCGTTCCCAACGGCTGCGACTGTTTCGGCTGCTGCACCGTTCAGGTGCCCGGCGGCGACACTGTCGACATTCAAACGGCCAGCAGCTGCTCGCTCGACAAGGTGGCGGACGAGGACGCCTGCCCGCGTTGCGAGAAGAGCGACGCTTGCGGCAATACCTGCGGTCGTTGCGAGCTTTGCCCCGGCAAAACCATCGCAGATTTGCCGGAAGATTGCGGGCCCACCGGGTCTGGCGGCGCCGGCTCGGGCACCGGTGGTGCGGGTACCGGCGGCGGACCCAGCTACAGCTGCGATGGCGGCGAACAGGTTTGCGGCGCCGGCCTACCGACGTGCGCGCTCGGCACCTATTGCTCGCTTGGTTGCTGCTTGCAGCAGCCGCCGAAGTAAGCGCCACACGGCCCCTACCGGCAGGCAATCATGGCGCTGCCGGCGGGCGCCCCGTGAGCGTCACGCGGTCGATTACCATCGGTGCCCGAAGGCCCACTAAGCGCAAACGGCATTGCGGCCGCCGCGTTTGGCGGCGTACAAAAGCTCGTCAGCCCTTTGATAGAGCCCCTCTGGCGCTTCGCCAGGTTGTAGCTCCGCCACCCCCAAACTGAGGGTGGCTCCGATGCGCGTGCCCATGAAATCGGTAACCAGCGTCTGAATCAGCTGGCGCACGGCTTCGGCGGCTTGCAGGGCCAGGTCGCGCGGGGTCGCGGACAGCAGAAGCGCAAACTCTTCGCCGCCGACCCGAAATAGCGCGTCGCCTTCGCGTAGTTGGGCCGAGACGGCGCTTGCGACGTTCTTGAGCACGGCGTCCCCCGCCGGGTGCCCGAAGGTGTCGTTGACCTTCTTGAAGTGGTCGATGTCGAACAGGACGATGGACAGCGGCAGGCCGGTCTGCTGAGCGCGCTGCGCTTCCTTGCCGAATGTTTCGTCGAAGTAGCGTTTGTTGAAGGCCCCGGTTAGCGCGTCCATGCTCGCCAGGTTGAAAGCGTGCTCGAAGTAGCGCTGTTCAATGTGGCTTTCGGTGTACTTGAGGACCGTTTTGCCGACGCGAATTTGGTCGCCATCCATCAGTTTGGCGCGCTCGACTTTTTGTTCGTTCACGAAGGTTCCATTGGTCGAGCGCAAGTCGATCAGGTAGTACCTACCCAAAACGCACTGCACCGTCGCGTGCTTGCGGCTCACTTGGTCAGTGTTGACGCAAATAGTGCAAGTGTCGCCGCGGCCGATCGATACTTCTTGGTTCCCCAGCTCGAAGCGCTGGCCGATGGCGTCGCCCGAGATGATGACGAGGCACGGGGGGCCCGCCGCAGCGGGGCGCTCCGACGGAATCGAGATGGCGGTCCGCCTGCCGGGGAATATGGACGTCATGATGACGAGGAGCTTTCGATAGTACCGATGGGGCAAGCGCGGTCAAGGGCCGAAGCCTCCTCGCGTTTTTCGGCGTTTGGCGCCCTTTTGCCGTGGGTCTGGCCACAAAAGGCGCGGCGATTGCGGTGTACGTCCTTGCATCCCGTGCGCTTACGCGACAAACACGCTGCCATGTCGCTTCTGCTTCAAGGTGTTTACACGGCGCTGGTGACGCCGTTCTCAGCTGACGGTTCGAGCATCGACTTCGAGTCATACGAGAAGCTTCTTGCTCAGCAGATCGACGGTGGCATCAATGGCCTCGTGCCCTGTGGCACCACGGGTGAGTCGCCGACTTTGACCGACGCCGAGCAGCGCGAGCTCATCGCGCGCACGGTGCGCTTCGCCAAGGGCCGGGTTCCGGTGGTGGCCGGCTCTGGCTCGTTCAACACCAAGAAGAGCATCGAGGCCTCCAAGGCCGCCTTCGAAGCTGGCGCTGACGCGGTGATGATCGTGATGCCGTACTACAGCAAGCCCTCCCAGGAAGGCCTGTTTCGTCACCTTTCCGAGATCGCCCGTGCCGTGTCGGGTCCGGTCGTGCTCTACAACGTGCCTGGTCGCCACATCGTGGACCTGGCCGTCGATACGTTGCTGCGCGTGCTGGACGCTTGTCCCAACGTCGTCGGCATCAAGGACGCGTCAGGCAACGTGCTGTTTTGCCAAGAGCTGATGAACAAGGCGCGCGGTCGAGTCGTCGACCTTTCGGGCGATGATCCGCTGACTTTACCGATGATGGCGGTAGGAGCGAAGGGCGTCATCAGCGTCACCAGCAACTTGTATCCACGCCAGGTCGGGGAAGTCGTCGCCGATGCCCTGAGCGGCAAGTGGGCCGAGGCCGAGCGCAAGAACTCGTTGCTGTTCCCGCTGCATCGTGGCTTGTTCAGCGAGCCCAGCCCCGCGCCAATCAAGTACGCGCTGGCGCAGAAGGGCATGATGCACGACAGCGTTCGCTTGCCCATCGTCGAAGCCAGCGCCGCCTGCCGTGCCAGCCTGACTCAGCTGATCAACACCTACGAGGCCCAGTGAGGCTCGCCATTTTCGGAGCCACTGGCCGCATGGGGTTGGCCATTGCGCGTCTAGCGCATGCTGCCCCCGACCTGGAAATCGTGGGCGGCATTTGCTCGGCTGACGATCCAGGCGCGGGCAAGGACATTGGCGAGCTGGCCGGCTTTGGTCAGCTGGGGGTCGTCACCACGCCTGACATAGCGTCCGGACTGTTGGGCGCCGACGTGGTGATCGACTTTTCCAACGCGGCTGCCGTGGCGGGCTTGCTGTCGGTTGCCGCGCGTCAGAAGGTCGCGGTGGTGAGCGGCACGACCAACATCGACGACTCGGTGAAGAAGGCTTTGGACCGCGCGGCCCAAAGCGTGCCGGTGATGTGGGCGCCGAACATGAGCCTGGGCGTACAAGTTTTGGCCGAGCTGGTGGAGCAAGCCGTCAAGCGCCTGGGGCTCGGCTACGACGTCGAAATTACCGAGATTCATCATCGGAAAAAGGTCGATTCTCCCTCCGGTACCGCCAAGCGACTCGCCGACGCCGCCCGTTCGGCCCGGCCCGAGCTGCGTGAAATTCACGGTCGCAGCGGCGACGTGGGCGCGCGCACCGACGACGAAATGGCCGTGTACGGCCTGCGCGGCGGAGACGTCATCGGCGATCACACGGTTTACCTATTCGGTCAGGGTGAACGGCTCGAGCTCACACACCGCGCGTCGAATCGCGATTTGTTCGCGCACGGCGCGCTGGTCGCGGCGCGGTTCGTCGCCGGTAAGGTGCCCAAGCGCTACACGTTTGCGGACGTGCTGGGGTGACCGGCAACCCGGGTTGGCTCGGGCGGCTGTCCCTCGAGCTGGAAAAGACGGAGCACGGCACCCAACTGTCACGCTCGTCCCACGAAGGCCCGCTGCGCATTCAGCGGGTGCTCAAGCCCGAAGGTAACGCGTGCCCACACATCTACTTGCTCCACCCGCCCGGCGGTGTGGTGGGCGGTGACTGCCTCGAAACCACCGTGGCACTGGGCGCGCAGGCGCAAGT
>JAYUYU010000651.1:0-4423 GCA_043752365.1 Myxococcales bacterium
GTCCTTCGGGTTCGACAGCGAGAGGTTGGCCGCGCTGGCTTGGCGCACGTTGCCGTCGAGGTTCAGCTTTGGCACTTTCAGGCCACCGCTTTGCGCGACCGCAAAGCCGAGCCCAGCGAGCGCCAAGACTGCGAGGCCCGCCACGACCTTGCCCGCGCGACGCTTGGGACGCATCGCCATCAAATCGAAATCGTCGTCGAACGACAGGTCGTTGCTGACGGGCGCGATGCTGCGCGGCATGACCATGGGCGCCACGCTGTACGGCACGGCCGGAATCACGCTGGGCGTCGTGGCGAAGCCGCCGTAGGCCGGCGCGGCCGTGAGTTGGCGCGCTTGCGGAACCGGTGCCACGACGGGAACAGGCGCCGAAACGGGCTCTTCATCAGACAGGCCCGCGACCTCGCCCAAGGTGAGCCAGTTCGAATCACCTTCGAGGCACACGTAGGTGTTCTCGTGAATCAGACCTGCGTTGAAGGCGGCGTCGAGTTGATCGAGCGTGAACAGGCGTACGTCGCCTGCCTCGATCTGCGTGTGATAGCGATCCTCGGTTTCGTCTTGAGCCGTGGCTGCGTAGGACATGTAGGGCACCACGTTAGCTTGGGAGATTGACTCGAGCCAACGCTCTCAAATGGCAAATCACCTTACAAAACGGCTCAAACGGCAGCGCTACGGTACTGTTCCAGACGCACGGGATAAGCGGTGGTTAGTAAACATCGGTACTTTACCGTCAGCGCTCGGCTCTTCGACTACGCAGAGCTGAGCGCGTGGCTGGCGCTCAGCGCGAAGCCGAGGAACGCAGCGGCGCTGCCGACGGATCGGTGCAGGCGGCGTCGGTGCCAAGCGCGGCGGTTCCAGCGCGCGACCAACGCTTGGTAGTCACGGAGCTCGGACCAACGCGCTCGGTCTGCGTTTTCGAGCGCCCCGAGCTCGTTTTGGCCGTCGACGTCGTACTCGCAGCCGTCGAGAGGCAGCAGCGTGAGGCGCCGCGCTGCCGAGCTGCCCGGCGCCGGCGTCGCGAAGTCGAACGGGAACGCGCGACAGTCGCGCGGGCGGGCGGCGTAGGCGCGGCAGTGCTGGTCGCCACCGAGCAGCTCACAGGCGCTGTCACGTTGGCGCAGCACCATCAAGCGTCGGCCCTCGGCCAGCTCGACGAAGCTTTCGGGCTCGCCGGTCATGTCAACGGCGTCGGGCGCGAGCCAGGCCACCAGCGTGCTCGGTTCGAGGCCGGTGGCGGCCGCCAGGCGCCCGAGGTCGAGGCTGGTGAGGGCGACGCGCAGTTCGCGGCAGCAATTGCCGCAGGCCGTGCAGCGAAAGGCCAGGGGCGGAAATGGCGCGGTCGACGTCAACGCCGCGTGAGTCTTTCGCCGGCGCCCTCAGACTGCAAGTGGCGGTTCGCTGTTGCCCGCTTGGGACAGGGCTTGGCGGATGGCGGCTTGCAGCACGCTGACCGGTTGTGCGCCCGAAACCGCGAGCTTGCCGTCGAATACGAAGAAGGGCACGCCGCGGATACCACCCTGCGTGGCCGAGCTAGCGGCTTGGCGCGTTAGCTCGAGCTCGGCGTTGCTAGCCATGACCTCCAGCGCCTCTTCGCGCGTGAAGCCGTGCGGCTGGGCGATGCCGGCCAGCACGGAGGCGTCGCCGATGTTCGCGGCCTCTTGAAAGTAGCTTCGGAACATGGCTTCTGCCAGCGCCGTTTGCGTGCCCTTGGCTTCAGCGTGCCGCACCAGCGTGTGGGCGGCGGCGGTTGGGTACATCTTCGGCTGCAGCGAAAGATCGAGCGCGATGCCAGAGTCGTGCGCGGCCGCCTCGACGCGGGCAAAGAGCTGCTTTGGATCGGCACCGTACTTTTTGCGCAGCATGTCCGGGATGGAAGCGCCCTCGGGCGGCAGCTCTGGATCCAAGAAGAACGGCTGGTACGCAACCTCGGCCCGGACCTCGTCGGCCATGCCTGCGAGGGCTTGGTGCAGCCGGACGCTGCCGATGAAGCACCAGGGACACACGAAGTCCGAAAACAGGTCGATGTTGATGCTCGAAGTCATGGCCGTGTCCGCCCGTGCATATGGGGCCTGCTATTGGCTGAGCGCAACCCGTCCCGGCGCGGCTTCGGCCCTTTTACGCAATCAGCCAGCGTCGAAGTGGATGCGGTACACCAGGTGCGCGTCGCCGCGCTGCGGCCCGGGGAAGCGCAGCGCGTAAAAGCCTTCGGCGACACAGTCGATGACCTGGCGGTCGGTGAGATCCGACCCGCCGTCTTCGACCAGCGTGACATGGCCCGACTCTCCGACGACGAACTTCAGCCGCACCGCGCCGTCGAGGTTGGAGTTGCGCTGCACGCCGTCGCGATAGCAGCGCGCGAACAGCGGGAAGCCCGACTCGACCACGTCGTCGACCGCGGCCAGATCTAAGCTTCCGGGTGAGCCTTTCTGGAGCTGCACGCCTTGGTCGCCGTCTTCGGCACGGTCGTGATCGCGGCGGCTGAGCTTCTTCACGCGACCCGAGCGGTCCTTCGCGGGCTCGACCAAGCGGAACACGAACGTCCAGCGCGCGTACGCCGGCTTCGCGCGCGGGTCGAAGCGCACGTCGTACAGCTTTTCACTCAGGCACTGCTCGACGCGCGGGTCCGACAGCGTGGAGCGCTCGCGCTTCAGCCGTTCGATGCGGCCTTCGGCGTTGACGTTCCACGACAGCGAGAGCGAGCCGCGCGCGTTGGGGTTGGCGAAGAAGCAACGCCGAATGTCAGTCTCGTTGCCGCGCAGCTTGAGCACGATTTCGCTCGCCGTGAGCTCGTCCTTGGGACGCGGCGCCGCCTCGCCACTAGCGGCGCGCAGCGAGGCTTCGTCGTCGGGGCCCTCGGCCGTGAGCGTTGCGGCGCCGCAGCCGCAGCAGAGAACGACAGAACCGAGGAGCGCCAAGCGCGCAATACCGAAGGCTGACATGACTGAAATCGCGGCCAAGCATGACCCAAGCGGCACGGTCAGTATTGCCAAAATCGCCAGAAAATCTCTTTCCTTTCGCGGTGTCTGCGTCTTTTCGCCAGCACCGCCGAAAGTTTTCACGGCAGCCCTAAAAGGTGCGCCTCGGCTGCTACCCTCGGCAGCATGTCCGGCTCAGACTCCCCGCGGCTGCTCAACCTCGAAGAGAAGACTGCCTACCAAGATCGCACGATTGCCGAGCTGAACGAGGTGGTCGTCGGCTTGAATCGGCAAGTCTCGGACCTGAAAGGGCGGCTGGAGCAAGTCGAACGCTTGATTGGCGGTGAGCTGTCGCGCCGTGAGATGCCGAACGAGAAGCCTCCGCACTACTGAGCGGCGCTCGTTGAGGGGTCAGGGGTCAGGGATCAGGGGTCAGGGGTCAGGGGTCAGCCAGCGGAGGGGCTAGGGGAGACGACGGGGTCGCTGGCGCGGGGGCCGACGCGCGCCTCAAGCGCCAAGGTAACGCGCGCGCGGTCGCAGGACCGCTTCGGAGCCTCGTTGCTCCAAGATGTGAGCGATCCAGCCGGCGCTGCGCCCCAGCGCGAACAGGAGCGCGCCCGAGCCTGGCCGCATTTCGAGGGCGCGGGTTAGCGCCACCAGGCCAAAGTCCACAGTCGCGGGCAGGCCTTGGCGTGCCATGACTTTGGCGAGCGCAAAGGCGGGGTCTAGCCGCTTCTGCAACTTGGCGCTGCGCTGCGCGAGCTCGCGCGCTCGGTCGAGCAACAACCGCGCCCGCGGATCGCCGGCTGGGTACAGCGGATGACCGAAGCCGGGCACCAGATCGCCGCGTCGCGTGCGCTTTTCGAGCACGCTGGCGGGGCGCGCAAGGCTCGCGGCCTCGTCGAGCAGCGCTTCGACGCGATCGCAGGCGCCGCCGTGGCGTGGTCCGCTGAGCGTAGCCAGCGCGGCGGTGATGCAGGCGAGCAGGTGCGCGTCGGTCGAAGCCGCGATGCGCGCGGCAAAGCTGGAGGCGTTGAGCTCGTGATCGGCCAGCAGCACCAGCGCCATATCGAGGGCGTGGCGGGCGGCTTGGCGCGGCGCCGGCAAGCCGTGCGCCAAAAGCTCGGCGATGCTGCCGGCCTTTCGGCGTGCTTCGGGCACGCTGAGCAAGAGCGCCAACGTTCGTACCAAGCGCCGCGCCAAAGCCAGCTCGACTTCGCGCGAGCGAGAGTGCCGTTCGGGTGCGACCAGCGCTAGCGCCGGCATGGCGAGCAAAAGCCCTTCGATTGAAGTAGGAGCTGGGCCCCAACCCCGGGACGGTGCGTCGAATGCAAGCCAGGCGGGCGGACAGGCCGGCAATTCGTTCGACCACAGCAGCTCGGCCGCGGCCTCGAAGCTCACGCCGGCTTCCGCGAGCTCGACGGCGGGGCGACCGCGGTACAGCGGCCCCCGCTCGTCGATGCCCGTGATGCTGCTGTCGAGCACCGGCTCGCCGAACGACAACGCGGCTG
>JAYUYU010000652.1:0-10891 GCA_043752365.1 Myxococcales bacterium
ATCGCGACTTTGCGCACCTCGCGGTTGGGCTTAGCAAGCCTAATGGTCATTTTGCCCGGCTCTTCTGGCGCTCCCGCATCGCCCGGGCGAGCGAGCGAGGTTTGATTCAAGCCTGAGCGCGGCGTACCGTACGTAACGATTAGGACAGGGCCGGCTGAGCAGCGCGTCGCGGGACCGCCTGTTTGACCGGTAAGGGCTCAATGGCGCACAACACGGCCACAACTTCACAGCACGACGTCTTCGAGGCCTCAGGCAGGGTCCTGCTCGTCGAAGACCATCCCGAAGTGAGGCGCGTGGTGCGACGCTATCTGTCCAAGGCCGGCTTCGTGGTCGTCGAAGCCTGGAACGGGCGCGTGGCTATCGAGCTTGTCCAGCAAGTGAACTTCGACATGGTCATCAGCGACGTGCGCATGCCCGACATGAGCGGCCTCGAGCTGCTGAGCGCCGTGCATCACCACGATCCGGAGCTGCCAGTGGTCCTGACTTCGGGCTCTGGCGGCTCGGACGCGCTCGACGGCAAGGCACTGGGGGCTTTCGCCTACCTCGAAAAGCCCGTTCCCTTCGAGACGATGCGTGAAACCGTCTGCCGCGCCATCGAGCAACGCCGTGCGCAGGCGCTGGCCCGAGAGCAATTCGAGCCGTTTGCCTCGCACGCGCGCCTACGGGTCGCGCGCGCGGAAATCAGCGACGACTGAGCACCGGTCCCCACGCCGCGAAGAGGTTCGTAAGCCCCCAGGTTACCGAGTAGCGCCTCGCGCCGCAATTCGCGCGCAAAAATGCTATCTCGAGACCATGACCGAGCAGCCCTCCCTCCCCCCGGCGCTTTCGCCAGGCAACGTTGCCGTCGTCACCGGTGCCGCAAGCGGCATTGGTCTGGCTGCCGCCGAACGCTTCGCGAGCTTGGGCCTCAAAGTCGTGCTCGCCGACCTTGCTAGTGCCGCCCTGGCGCCCGCCGCCGAGCGCGTCGCGGCACAGGCCCGGGGCGGCACGGCAGACGTGCTGACTCTGCCGACCGACGTCAGCCGTCCGGCAGACTTGGTGCTGCTGCGCGAGGCAACGCAGCAGCGCTTCGGACTGGCAAGCGTGCTGATGAACAACGCCGGCGTCGGCAACAATCCCGGCCTACCCTGGGAACATGCAGCCGACTGGAAGGCGCTGGTCGACGTGAACCTATGGGGGGTCGTGCACGGCGTCGAAGCTTTCGTGCCCGGCATGCTGGCCGCTGGCAAACCCGGCCTCGTCATCAACACTGGCTCCAAGCAAGGCATCACCAGCCCCCCCGGCAACGCCGCCTACAACATGTCGAAAGCGGCGCTGCGCAACTACAGCGAGTCGCTTGCCCACGCCCTGCGCGGGGCCCCTGGCGGCAGCGTGAGCGCGCACCTGCTGATTCCAGGCTTTACCTTCACCGGCATGAGCGGCGGCGGCGAAAAGCCCGCAGCCGCGTGGACGCCCAGTCAAGTGATCGACTTTTTGCTGGAAAGCCTGGCGCGCGGCGAGTTTTACATTCTGTGCCCCGACAACGCCGTCGATCGCGCGACCGATGAACGGCGCATGCAGTGGTCAATCGACGACATCATCAAAAACCGCCCGGCGCTCTCGCGCTGGCATCCGGACTTCGAAGCCGCGTTTGCGGCACACGCTAGCGGCAAGCCGTCGCCCTGAACCGCGACCTCAGCTACTCGCAAGTCGCGGTCAGCTGCCAGGGCGGCTGCGCCCAGTTCGTCGTCGCCGGGTCTTGGCCACCGCAGTTGTACATGTCGAGACACGAGAACTCGTAGGTCTTGCCGTTCTGGCCGAGCGGGTTGGCCAGCGTACAAGGCGTGCCGTTGTTGCACGTCGCAACCACCTTGGCGCCCATGGCGTACTTGGTTGACGCGCCGGCGACAAACGCCTGCGTACCGGCGCAGCTGCCTGTGCCCACCGCACCGCCGGTGCCTGTGCCGGCGGTCCCGCCGCTACCAGCCTTGCCGCCACTGCTGCTGGAGCCTCCGCTGCCCGCGGCCGAAGTCGAACCGCCACCGCCGCCTTGGCTCGCGCCGCCACTGCCCGCGGCCGTGTTGCCCGCCGCGCCGCCGCTAGCTGAGCCGCCGCTGCCGCCCGACGTGGCGCTGCCCCCGAAGGCGTTGCTTGTGTTGCCGGCTTTGCCGCCAGATTTTCCGCCTCCAGCCGTCGCCGTACCGGCAACGCCGCCCGAAGCCGACCCGGCCGAACCACCCTCGACGACGTCACCATCGGTGAGGTCCTCAGTGACGGCGGTGGCGCAGGCCGCCAGGGTCAAAGGCAGCGCGAGAAACGCGGACGCAAATGGCTTCATGCGAAAGCTCCGAAGCGAACACTGCAGCGTAGCTCACCGCGCGCCACTTCCAAATGTGGGTTTTGCAACCACGCAAAAGAAACACTGCAAGCCGTGGTTCCCCGCGGCCGCGGGCAAAGCCATCCTGAGGAGTTAGCGCGTGGCTCCTACCATTCCAGACACCCTGGCTCGGGGTGCGCTCGCACGCTGGCGCTGATACCCCGCGCCCGCCACGCGCTTTGCCGGTCTCCGCGTTCTACATGATTGCGCCCGGCGCGAACGGACACCGTGGCGAGCCCATCGTCCTCCTCTGGTATTCGCACGAGACCGACGACTCCGTCCGCTGGCTCATGCGCTCCGACGACTCTCGAACGGACATCAGCTTCCAGTCGTAATCGAAACCGGAGAGACGGCAGACCTTGTCTTCGCACACCCAGGCGTCGCCCGCGGAGCCGGTGGGGATGCTCAACGGACAGTCATCGAGCGATTCGCAGGCGATGGGGCCGCCCGCGCAGAAGGCGAAGCCTTTGCCAACCAATGGCTTGGGCGCCCGATAAACATCGCTAAAGAATCCGGCACCAAGCGCGGCCAAATCGCAATCATCTCGCGCTGGCAGAGCGGTGAGCTGCAGCGGCGCAACTACCTTTTGCTGAAGGCGGCGCGGCTGCGCGAGCGCGCCAACTGAGCGACCTCCGCGACAGAATTCTTCGCTGTAGCCCGCCGCGCTAAACCGCGCTGCTCGGCGGACTATGCTGCCGAGCGCGGAACTTCACCGCAAGTGAGAATGGCGGCGCAATCCAAGCTGAAGCTGCCGTCACCCAGGCGGGCACGTAGCTTGGTTTGAATTTGCGCGGACGCTTCGGCAAAGGCTGGCTCGCCCAGCTTTTCCTTGAGCAGTACGAGCGGCGCCGATGCGCGCTCGAAGTCACGCCAATACTGCTCGACGGAGGCAAACTTGACGCTGGTTTTGAACAGCTGAGCGCGCGCGCGCTCGAACCCAGCGGCGTCCAGCTCAGCCGCGCACTTTTCCAGGTCTTGCGTCGGCAGCGGGCCTTGGAGCCCCGGCAAGTCCGGGAGCGCTGCACGAGCGGCCTCCATGCCGACGCCCAAGAGCGTGTTTTGATCGGGCGAGGCCCAGCTGCTGATGAGCACGCGCCCCCCAGGCACCACGACGCGAAACAGCTCTTCGAGCGCGCGCCTGCGATCGTCGAACAGGAACACGCCGAACATCGAAATCGCAGAGTCGAAGGTGCCGGTGCCGAACAGCAGCTCTTCGCCATTCATTACGCGCACTTCCAGGTTGTGCAGGTGATTTTGCATCACATGCAACCGGAGCCGCTCGATCATAGCCTCGGCAAAGTCGATGGCCACGACGCGGTGGACGCGCGGCGCGAGCCGCACCGCCAAAGTGCCCGGCCCGGCGGCGACGTCGAGCACCGTGTCTTCTTTGTCAGGTGACAATAGCTCGATGGCCGCTTCGGTGAGCTCGGGCAGCTGTCCGAAGAACACTTCGTCGTAGTCCGCGGCGACGGCATTCCACGGACCGGGCTCGGTCAAGGGATCTTTGGGCGGCGGGGCCACCGAGTGCATGCCTACATCCTACAGCTGGACGCGCCCAACCGGGCGACTCCAAGCAGTCTCGTCGCAGAATTCCTCGAAACCGGTAGGTTTTCGAGGCGTTTGGGGTCAATGGACAAGACCGCCTCCGAGCACTAACCAGACAGGCTTTAAAGCATTTGGCCTGCCTGACCCAATCTGGATATGTCAGGCTTCGTGCGCGCCGCGGTCGGCGCAGGAGAGTTGTCATGCGAGCTTCACACACCCTGTTTGCCCTAGCTTCGGCCTTGCCGCTCTCGTTGGCGGCCGCCACGGCCTTTGCCCACGTCGATTTGCTGAGCCCCCCCGCGCGACTGGGCGGCCAGTCAAGCGACCAGCTCAAGAAAGGGCCCTGCGGTCAGAACGCGAACATGCGCACCGCAGACAAGGTCACGACCTTCACGCCCGGTCAGAAGGTCGACATCAAGATCAAGGAGTACGTCCAACACACGGGCTATTTCGCGGTCGCGTTCGATCCGGACGGTGACAACAACTTCCCCTTCCCGATCGCGAACATGGACGATGTCAACGAGGACACGGACGACCCGGAGGCGACGTTCCCTCTAAGCGCTACCGTCCTTGGCCTACGCACCGACAAAAAGAAGGATTGCTACACCGAAAACGCCGCCAACGAATGCACCATCTCGGTGACGATTCCGAACGTGAATTGCGCGAACTGCACGCTGCAGGTCATCCAGTTCATGTACGACAAGCTCGGCGACGGTAATGACAACGAGTATTACTACCAGTGCGCCGACATCAAGATTGAAGGCGCGCTCGTTGGGGGCAGCGGCGGCACGGGCGGCGGCGGTGCTGGCGGCGCGGCCACCGGCGGCGGCGGAGCTGGCGGCGCGGCCACCGGCGCTGGCGCGAGCGCGGGCGGCAGCGGCCCAACGACAGGCGGCATGCTCGGCAGCTCCGGCACGGCGACGGCCGGTACGGCGACGACCGCCGGCAGCGGCGGCACCGGCACGGTGACGAAACCGGGCGGCGGCGCGCCCGCAGACGAAGGTGGCTGCGGTATCGCCAAACGCTCGCAAGGGGGAGCGTCCATTTTGGCGGGGCTCGGCCTGCTGTTCGCGCTGGGTCGCCGGCGCCGCACCAGCTAGTTGCGTCCCGAAATGAAGACTGATCCGCGCGTCGACGCTTACATCGCCAAGGCGGCCGCGTTCGCGCGGCCGCTGTTGCTGGAGGTACGTAAGCGCATTCACGAGTCGTGCCCCGACGCCACCGAGACCATCAAGTGGAACGTGCCGTTCTACGTGTTGGGCGGCAAGCTGCTCGCAAGCATGGCCGCCTTCAAGAAGCACGCGAAGTTCGGCGTTTGGCAGGACATGCAGCCCACGATGGTAGACGCTTCGACGCTTGCCGAGTTGCCGGCGGCCAGCGCCTACGCCAAGCAGCTGAAAGCCGCCGCCGTGCACGCTCGCAGCGCAGGCAGGCCCGCGAGCAAGAAAACGCCCGCCAAGAAAACGCCCGCCAAGAAAACGCCCGCCAAGAAAGCGCCCGCGCGCAAGAAAGCGCCCGCCAAACCGCACGCAACGCGCATCTTGGTTTAATAGGCCGAGGTTCCTGGCGCGGGCCTTAGCCCGCGCGCGCCGCGCCCAGCTGGGCGCGCAGGCAGGGCCTACACCCCCATGCGGTGCGCTACGGACCACCGTTCGCGGACGCAACTCGCCACGGGCGCCTAAGTCGCCGTGTCGTCGTGTGTGCGACAAGGTCGGCATCACTCAGTAACGAACTGGAACCGATTCCAGTAGCGGGGCCAGGCCACAGTGCTGCGGGTATTTCTTGCGAAGCGCTTGGGCTTGGTTCAAATCATCGCATGCGAAGTCTGCCGAAGACCGGCTTGGTCGCGGCCCCGCTGCTTGTCTTGTTCGTGCTCGGTTGTCAGGCCTCGAACGATGCGCATTCAGGGTCGGGTAGGGGCGGCAAGGGAAACGGTGGTGGGGGTGCGCTCAACTTGGCTGGCGGCGTCGCGCTGCCGCCCGGCACGGAGGCGGCCGCGCTTTTGCCAGCGCGCATTCGCCGGCTAGCGGATGCTGAGTACCAGGCCAGCGTGACCGCGTTGGCGCCCGGCGCTGCTGCCGGCATCACCGCCGACTTCATCCCGGACTCCCGTCAAAGTGGCTTCACGCTGAACGAAGCGCAACGCGTTGACCCGGTGTTCGCCGGGCAGTTGTCCGGGGCCGCCAGCAAGCTCGCGGCCGACGTGCGCCTACACGTGACGGAGCAGGCCCCCTGCGCCAACCCCGCCACCGGCGCTCAGACCTGCGCCGAGCAGTTCATCCGCACATTCGGCGAGCGCGCGTACCGCCGACCGCTGGGCGACGAGGAAATCGCCCAGCTGATGACGGTGTTTCGTGCGGCCTTCGAGGGCGGCAGCTACGACGAGGGCATCGAGTTGGTCGTGCGCGCGATGCTGCAATCCGCGGCCTTTTTGTACTTGACCGAGATTGGCGAGGCGCCGGGCGCCACCATCAAGCTCACGCCCTACGAGCTGGCCAGCTCGGTGAGCTACTTGGTGCAGGGTCGCCCGCCCAGTACGCAGCTCGTGCAATGGGCAGTCGCGGGTAGGCTCGACACACCCGAAGGTCGTCTAGAGGCCGTGAACGACCCTGAGCTGGGGCTGTTCACCGCCGACAGCCATGACTTCAACGCGCAAACGCGCGCGACGCGCATCGTGAAGGAGTGGCTGGGCACCGACAGAATTTCCGAAATTGCCAAAGACTCGAACATTTATCCAGAGTTCGCCAACGCCAAAGCCGCGATGGACCAAGAGACGACGCACTTTCTGGCCGCCGCGGTCACGGCCGGCGCGAGCGGCGGCGGTAGCTTGACGGAGCTTTTGGCCGGCAGTTGGAGCATGGTCAACGCGCCGCTGGCCGAGGTGTACGGCCTGATGGCGACGGACGCGACGGCCGACAAGTTCGTGCGCGTCGAGCTGCCGGACCGGCTGGGTATCTTGAACCAAGGCGCATTTTTGTCGGTCTTTGCCCATGCGCACGAGACCGCGCCCGTCTTGCGCGGCGTAGCGGTCATGCGCCGTGTCGCGTGCATTCCCGTGCCTAGCCCGGTGGATTTGACAATGGCCGTCGTGCCTCCCTTGCCGGACAAAACCAAGACGACGCGTGAGCGCTTCACCACTCACGCAACGCCGGCTTGCGCCGCTTGCCACGACAAGATCGACAGCTTCGGCTTCGCCTTCGAGGGCTTCGATGGCATGGGCGCAGTCCGACCCACCGACAACGGCTTCGCCGTGGAGTCGAACGTCGTGATCGCGGGTACCGATTTCGACGGCGTCTACCCGGACAGCAACGCGCTGGCCCGGGCCATGTCGACCAGTGCCCAGGTGCGGGAGTGCTTTGCGCGTCACGCGTACCGCGCGCTCGCTGCCACCAGCGCGCCCGAGGTGGCCGCCAGCGAGGATGATTTCGTGAAGTACTGGGACGCCGGGCTGCCGAAGGACAGCGCCGGCAAGGCGACCGACGCCAACTTGGTCGGAACCATCACCGCGTTCCTCACCAACCCCAGCTTTGCCTACAGGAGGGCGCAATGACTCGCCAATCCAGCTCGCGGCGCATGTTTTTGCGGGCCATGGGCGCGGGCTTTGCGGCGCTACCGTTTTCGCGCTTGCTCGAAAACTCGGTAGCAGAAGCCGCCGGTGAAGCGTTGCCGCTGAAGTTCATCACGATTTACCACCCGCACGGTTTGTCGGCCGAGTACTGGGCCATGAAATCGGGCGACACCGAGGCTGCTTTCGACATTAGCTACCCGAACTGTTCGCTCCAGCCCTTCGACGACGCGGCCACCTACGGTAAGAGCTTCAAGGACAAGCTGCTAGTGGTCGAAGGCCTCGACCACTTGTCGAACGCCAACGGTCATGACTCCGCTGGCACCATTTTGACCGGCAGCCGCATCGACGGCGGGCAAAAGCCGCAGAACATCTCGCTCGACCAGTATTTGGCGGTCACGCAGGGTCTAGGTAGCGCCACGCGCGTCACCAGCCTCTCGCTGGGCGTCGGCAACGACGGCACCGCGTCTGGGCTTACTTTGTCATACGGTGAAGGCGGCGTCGCGCTCCCCAAAATCATCGACCCCACCAAAGCCTTCGACCTGCTGTTCGACGGCGTGGTCGTCGGCACCGACCCGGCGCAGTTGGCGGCCGCCGAACGGAAACGCAAGCTCAGTCAAAGCGTCATCGACTACGACAAGTGGGACATCAATCGACTGCGCGCCAAGCTGGCCCCGCCTGAGCAGTTGAAGCTGGACCAGCACTTGGCCTCGCTGGCCGAGCTCGAAAAACAGCTGGGCGGTGGAGCGGTGGGGGGCGCGGCTTGCACCGTGCCCGCCCGCCCCGATTCGACCAAGTTTCCGAGCCTTAAGCAGTACAACGGTGGTGAGCGGTACTTCGACGCTATCACCGACGCGCACATCGACGTGCTGGCGCAGGCCATGGCCTGTGACCTCACGCGGTTTGCGACGCTGTTTTTGAACGACCTGTCGTACGACGGCAACCCGCTGGGCTTGCCCGCGGACAACCACGGCAGCGTGGCCCACACCTACAACGCGTCGCCCATCGGCAACAACGGGCGCCCGGGCGACGGCTCGCCCGACAGCTGGATACCGCTGGCCAAGTTCAACCACTACGTTTACTCCAAGGTCGCGCGCTTGATGCAAAAGCTCGACGCGCTGGGCGCGCTCGACAGCACGCTGATCTACGTGACCAGCGACATGGGTAACCCGGCTCTGCACAGCACGCGCAACGTGCCGACGGTGCTGGCCGGCGGCGCCAACGGCAAGTTCAAGATGGGTCGGCGCCTCAAGCTCAAGCCAGACTGTCCGGTCGATAGCCCTTGGTGCGGCGAAAGCGACGCGAACTTCGCGCCGGTCACCAACAGCAAGCTACTGGTTTCCATCGCGCAAGCCTTTGGCCAAGAGCTCGACAAGTTCGGCACCCAGCCCGATCCCGCGCTGACCACCGGCGCGCTCAGCGAGTTGTCGTAGCGGGCCGCCGGGTAGGCGCCGCGTCGGCCGCCGCTCAACAGCCGTGCCCGCTTGGCACGACCATTGCTCTTCAGAGCGCCGTGCGCACGCCAGAGCCCTTGAACTTCGGCAAAGGCGTGTCGCAAGACTGCGGTGCGGCAACGCGAGTTGCGGCCGTCATGCGCCCCAGCGCCGCAGTTGAGGGCCGGCCGTGCCCACGAAGCAAAGCGAGGCGTGATGGTTATCGTGGTGGCTATTGCTACGCCGCTCGTCGGCGCACAAGCCTTCCGCGGACGTCGAACACACGTTGCGCCGGCAGGAATGACGCATGACCCCCGCACTCGAAACCCCCGAACTCGCGAACCCGCTCGCGGCTGGACCTCCGGCGCGAAGCCCTGCCGAGGCCATGGACTTTACCGGAGTAGATGGCTTCGTGACGGTCCGCGGCGCGCGCGTTCACAATCTCAAGAACGTCGACGTCCAGATCCCCAGGGGCCAGCTCGTCGTCTTCACCGGGGTATCGGGTTCAGGCAAGTCTTCGTTGGCGTTCGGCACGCTGTATGCGGAGGCGCAACGGCGCTACCTGGACTCGGTCTCGCCCTACGCACGTCGGTTGTTTCATCAACTCAGCGTGCCCGACGTCGACAGCATCGGTGGGCTTCCGCCGGCGGTGGCGCTCGCGCAGCAGCGGGGGGGTGTAACCACACGCTCATCGGTCGGTAGCGTCACGACGCTGTCGAACCTGCTGCGTATGCTGTATTCGCGCGCTGGCGACTACCCGCAAGGACAACAGCTGCTGTACGCCGAGGCATTTTCACCGAACACTGTGGAGGGTGCATGTCCGCGCTGCAGCGGCCTGGGTCGTAGCTACGAAGTGGACGAAAACCTGTTGGTCCAAGACGAATCGCTCACGATTCGAGAGGGTGCAGTCACGGCCTGGCCTCGTGCTTGGCAAGGCCAAAATTTGCGCGACATTCTGACCACGCTTGGCCACGACGTCGACGTCCCCTGGCGCCAGCTCCCGAAGCGTACGCGCGACTTCATCCTCTACACCGAACAGCAACCCACTGTGCCGGTGTACGCGGGCTTCTCGCTGGCTGAGGTCAAGCGCGCTCTCAAGCGCAAGGAGGAGCCGAGTTACCAGGGTACTTTCAGCAGTGCGCGTCGACACGTGCTGCATAGCTTCGCGACCTCGGAAAGCCCGCAGATGAAGCGGAGAGCAGCGGCGTTTTTGACCGCGACCGATTGCCCGGAGTGCCATGGAAAGCGGCTTAAACGCGCAGCCCTTTCGGTCGAATTTGCGGGCCGAGACATCAGCGAGCTTTCGCGGTTGCCGCTGAAGCGCCTGCGCGAGCTGTTCGAATCCTTCGCGCACGGCGCTTCAGGCGCTAGCCCAAGAACTCCCGAGAAGAGCATCGTGGTCACGCGCATCGCCCAAGACCTGCAGCGTCGATTGAAAGTGTTGTTGAACTTGGGGCTCGGCTACCTAGACATCGAGCGCAGCACTCCCACACTTTCCCCAGGCGAGCTGCAGCGGTTGCGGCTGGCGACCCAAGTTTGTTCAAGCCTCTTTGGCGTGGTCTACGTGCTCGATGAGCCATCGGCGGGTTTGCATCCCGCCGACACCGAGGCGCTGCTGCACGCGCTCGACGGCCTGAAAGCCGCGGGTAACTCGCTCTTCGTCGTCGAGCACGAACTGGACGTGATTCGTCGAGCCGATTGGATCGTGGATGTTGGACCGGGCGCGGGCCAACACGGCGGTCAAGTACTATACAGCGGACCGCTCGTCGGCCTCGCCAGCGTGAGCGCGTCGGAGACGCGAAAGTACGTGTTCGACGCGCCCGCGCCGCCTGCGCGGGTACCGCGGACAGGGCGAGGGTGTTTCCGAATTGCCAACGTCACGCGGAACAACCTCAACGATCTGAGCGTCGAATTTCCGCTCGGCGCTCTCACCTGCGTGACGGGCGTCTCGGGCTCGGGCAAGTCGACGTTGGTCAGTCAGGCGCTCGTTGA
>JAYUYU010000653.1:0-4415 GCA_043752365.1 Myxococcales bacterium
ATGAGCTGGGCGTTCTCTTCCGCGAAGTCTTGCACCTCGTCCCGTCGTCCGAGCACGTCGGCGAACTCGAGCACTATCTTGTTCGCCAACACTGCCTGCAAGGTCGCGTCGACCCAGGTGCGGTGCGCGTGCTCCAGCTCGGTCTGCGCGCTGGGGATGCGGGGTTGGTTGTCCATGCCGCTCGACAACCCGGTGCCCCAGTAGCTGCCGTTCGGCCAGGTGCGGTACTTGCGGTTCCAAAGCCCGTAAGCCACTAGCGCCGGGAACACCTGGCTCAGCCGCTTCTGATCTCCAAACTGCAGGAAATACTCGTATTCGCTGAGCCCAAGCACGTTCGGGCCGCTGCCCGCGGGGTCGAAGCGGCTGTAGCACTCGCTGCCGTTCTGCTCGCGGAATTGGCGACAGATACCGCCGTCGGGGTGTTGCTTGCCGTAGAAGTTGTCGAGCGTGTGCTGGAACTTGAACGCGCGGTCGCCGTAGCGACCGAACAAGCTGATGAACACCGAGTCCCACATGTACAAGCAGTCGTTGAACATGGTCGACGCGAAGTCGCTGACGAAGCCGTTCTCGTCGCTCGCGCGCCGCAGGTTCTGGAACGCGATCTCCCAGCAGCGCCAGTAGCACTCGATGGCAGGCTCGTGACCGGGCCAGTGGGGGACCGGCAGCAGGCGCGCTCGCGCGTCCTCGAAACTTGGAAGCTCTGCGCTGGCTCGGCGCGAGCGACGTCGAAACGGATTCTCGTTCGCGAACGGAATCTCAACGTACGTAGCCACGTAGCTCGTATCCAGAGGTCGGTTGCGGAGATTGAGCGGATTGCGCATCGGCTCAGAATTGTTCCAATTATCGGGAGGTTCCGCATCCGGCCCTTGGGCTGTTCTGGCCGGGCCGGCAATCTCCGAATACCACATTCACGAGGGACTGCCTGCGCCTGGCCTGTCGGCCGATAACGTCTAGCTGCGAGAGCAACAGCCGGGGGGTTGTCGGTCGGTCGAGGCGGACCTAGGTGAGGGCGCCACCGCTCGATTTCCGGTCGATTTCGAGGCCCACAGGCCTCCGTGCTCGTCGGCGACGCCCGATCGGCGCTGTGGTACCTCGGCCCCGCGCGCATGTCCGATCAGCTTTCCTCCGACCTGGCCTCCCTGAAGATCGACCGCAGCGCTCCGCGGCCCAAGGGCAAGAGCCCGCTCGGCACCATCGTGGTCGTGGCGCTGCTGCTGGGCGCGGCGGGCGCTGGCTATCAGTATGGCCTGCCCTACGTGTCGGCTGCCCTGTTCAAGACGGAAATCGACACCACCGAAGTCATCACGGTGTCGCCCGCCCAAGCTTCAATCGAGCTCACGTCGACGGGCTACGTCGTGGCGCAGTCGGTCTCGGCGGTCGCCAGCAAGGTCGCCGGGAAGGTGAAGGCGCAGCACGTGCGTCAGGGCGCGAAGGTCAAAGCAGGCGATGTCCTGCTCGAGATCGACGCCTCGGACCACAACGCCGCCATCGCGAGCGCCGTGAGCCAGTCCGCGGCCGCACGCGCGCGCATCATGACCGCCCGGGCAACCGTGGCAGAGACAGAGCAGCAAGCCCAACGCGCGCTATCGCTGGCTCGAGAAGGGATTGGCCCCAAAGGCAACGCCGACGATTTACAGGCGCGAGCGGCTTCGCTCAAGGAGCAGGTCAAAGCGTCGGAGGCCGAGGCCAGAGCCACCGACGCGCTGGTCGGCGCTCTGCGCGTGAACCTGGGCAACTACACGGTCACAGCCCCCATTTCCGGCACCGTCGTCAATAAGCCGCCCGAGGTTGGCGAGTTCGTCGGTCCGCAGCCGGCCGGCGTGGCCATCGACATGGGCGGCGTGCAAATCGCCGATTTTACGACACTAATGGTGGAAAGCGACGTGCCTGAATCACGGCTGTCCCAGATCAAAATGGGCGGCCCGGCGGAGATCGTGCTCGATGCTTTTGCGAGCAAGCGTTTCCGCGGCAAGGCCGTGGAGGTGACGCCCAAGGTCAATCGCACCAAGGCCACCGTCACGGTGAAGGTCGCGTTCGTGGATGAGAACGAAGGCGTGCTGCCTGACATGGCCGCCCGCGTGAGCTTCTTGGCGGGTGAGCTCGACAAAGAAGCGCTGAAGGCGCCGCCCAAGACGATCGTACCCGCCACGGCGGTCGTGGATTTACACGGCTCGAAGGTCGTCTACCGCCTGGAGGGCGGCGTGGTGCGCACCACGCCCGTCACGCTGGGGGCGGCTTTCGGCACTGGTTTCGAAGTTCAAAGCGGAGTGAGCTCGGGCACACGATTGGTCAACAATCCGCCCCCGGGCCTCGCCGACGGTCAAAAGGTCAAGGAAAGGAATCCGGGATGAGCGAGAACACGGCACAACCGACGCCCCCCACCAGCAACGGCAAGAGCGACATCATCGTTCTCTCCAAGGTGGGCAAGTCGTTCTGGCGCGGCAAGGAGCGTCTGGACGTGCTCAAAGAGCTCGACCTGACGATGAAGGAAGGCTCCTTCGAGGCGTTGATGGGGCCTTCCGGCTCTGGCAAGTCGACGCTGCTGAACCTAATCGCCGGTCTTGACGTGCCCACGTCCGGTTCGATGAAGGTGGCGGGCTCGGAGCTGAGCCAGATGTCGGAGGGCGATCGCGCGGCCTTTCGCGCGGCCAACATCGGCTTCGTGTTTCAGACCTACAACCTGATGCCGGTCTTGACCGCAGTCGAAAACGTCGAGCTTCCGCTGTTGCTCACCAAGCTACCGGCTGCCGAACGCCGCAAGCGCGCAGAGACGGCGCTCAAAATCGTCGGGCTCGAGGGACGCTCTGGTCACTACCCCCGCCAGCTATCCGGCGGTCAGGAGCAGCGCGTGACCATCGCGCGTGCGATCGTGACCGATCCGAAGATCATCGTGGCAGACGAGCCTACCGGTGACCTGGACCGCGACAGCGCCAACGACATCTTGAACCTGCTCGGTAAGCTCAACACCGAGTTCAACAAGACTATCGTGATGGTGACGCACGATCCAGCCGCCGCCGAGCGCGCCAGCGTCTGCCACCGCCTCGACAAGGGAGCGCTCGCGCTATGACGTTGACCGGCATCGCGGCTCGCAACATCGGGCGCAACAAGCTGCGCACGACGCTCACGGTCTCCGTGGTCGCGATCGCCACCCTATTTTTCATCCTGCTCCGGACCGTGGTGTGGTCGTGGACCTCCGCGTCAGAGTTCTCGAAGAAGGACCGCATTGCCACGCGCCACAAGGTCAGCTTCGTCATGCAGCTGCCCAAGCGCTACGCCGAAGAGATCAAGCAGATCCCTGGCGTGACGGCGGTTTGCTACGCCAACTGGTTCGGCGCCAAAGATCCCAAAAACGAGTCGGACTTTTTTGCCACCATCGCCACCGATCCAGCTGCGCTGCTCAACGTTTATAGCGAAATCAAGACGCCCGAAGCCCAGAAGCAGGCCTTTTTGGCGGATCGCCAGGGGGCGCTGGTGGGTGACGCGCTGGCCAAGAAGAAGGGTTGGAAGGTCGGGGATCGGATCACCCTCTCGGGCACCATTTACCCGGGCGACTGGAGCTTCAACGTCGCCGGTATCTACACGACTACCACCACCAACGTCGATCGTTCGACGCTCTGGTTTCACTGGGACTACATGAACGAGTCGCTGCCCGAGCGACGCAAAGACCTGGTGGGCTGGATCGTCACCAACATCGCTGACTCCAGCGCCTCGGGGCGCATCTCCAAGGAAGTGGACGCCAAGTTCGATAACCGTGATCTGCAGACGATCACGATGAGCGAAGCCGCGTTGAACCAGTCGTTTTTGGGCATGTTTGCCGCGGTGCTGAAGGCAATCGACATCGTCTCGATCGTCATCACGCTAATCATGGCGCTGATCGTGGGCAACACCATCGCCATGGGCGTTCGCGAACGCACGAACGAGTACGGCGTGTTGCGCGCTATCGGCTTCATGCCCCACCACATCGTACGCTTCATCCTGGCCGAAGGCTTGGTCATCGGTCTGCTCGGCGGTGCCGTCGGCGTCCTACTCGGCTACCCGATCGTCAACAATGGCATGGGGCGCGTGATCGAAGAGAACATGGGCAACATGTTCCCGCAGTTCCGGGTGCAACCCCAGATCGCCCTGTTCGCGTTCGGCCTCGCCATTTTGCTGGGGCTCGTGGCGGCCATTCTACCAGCCCGCAAAGCCTCCAAGCTGCAGGTCGTCGAGGCCCTCAGGCGCGTCGGTTGAAGGAGACAGCAGCATGATCCCGATTTCGTACAACGTGCGCAGCTTGATGGTGAGGAAGACGACCTCGTTCGCCACAGCCGGTGGCATCGCGCTGGTGGTGTTCGTACTCGCGGCCGCTTTCATGCTTTCCGCCGGCGTCAGCAAGACGCTGGTCGCGGGCGGGCGCGCCGACAACGCCATCGTGA
>JAYUYU010000654.1:0-4404 GCA_043752365.1 Myxococcales bacterium
GAAGACCGTAGTGAACAAAACTCGGCGAGGCCGAGCGCCGATCGCGGCTCAGGTCAGGTGAGTCGCCCCAGGCGCTGGGCAAGGCACGGAGGCGAATAAGAACCTAGCCCGATCGCGGCTCAGGTCAGGTGAGTCGCCCCAGGCCCTGGGCAAGGCACGGAGGCGAAGAAGAACCTAGCAAAACTGAAACTACTGATCACAATTCTCGAATACGAAGTAGCCCTCGGCGGAGCAGTAGTCCGAGGGCGCTTGTTCGACCGAGGGGCAGGAGAATTTGGCCCAGATACTGCCAGCCTTGATTTGGTAGTTGTTGCCCGCGGCAGCCGCGGCGTCGAGCGTGCAGCTGGCAGAAGGAGCACTCAACGCGCCAGAAAACCCGGGCACGCCGCTGTCACGCAGCGTGATGCGCGCGGTACCCTTCTTGTCGGCACCCAGCGTGCCGTTGGAAAGGGCGAGTGATTTGCTTCCGAGCTGGATGGTGCCTTCGACGGTGTAAGACGACTTACCTTTGACCGTGCAGTCCACCTCGGCCTTGTCCTCACCATCGATGATCTTGTGGAGGTAGGTGTCGGCGTCTAGCGTCTGGGGCTGGGGTTTGGCAACCGTCGGAAGAGGGACGGTAGGGACGTCGAACGTCAGCGTCGTTCCCGACGGGCACATTTTGCCGGCGGGAGTCGGTGAGACGGACTTCACGTTCGCCCAGAAGGCGCCCTGCGCCGGCGGCGGCACCGGATCGCTACACCCAAGTGCCCCGAGTGCGACAACGGCCGTGACATACCATCTCGACGACAGATTCATCGGAGTCTCTCCTCTTCCTCGAACTGTATGGGGTGAATGACGGGGATCGAACCCGCGACAACCGGAGCCACAATCCAGTGCTCTACCACTGAGCTACATCCACCATGGTTTCTGTGCTTTGTAACCGAAATCTTTCTGTTTCTCGTCCTTTGGCTACTCGAAGGGCGCCAAGCGTGAAGTTCTCCAGGGGAGACGAAACCAGCCTTAGCTCCGCCAATTCGAGAGCCGGGGTTGGTACCACAGGCTCCGCGGCTGTCCCAAGAGAAACCAGCGCCTGGGCTTCGGATGGTGCCATTCGGCTATTCCAGTCGGATTGAAGCGTCAGGTCAAGCGCCAAAAAGGCGCCTGGAGCTCCTCAACCTGACGCAGCGCGGTGGCTTGGTCGTCGGCCAGCCTGCCCACGGCGCCGCGGGGCGGGGGCGCCGCTGCCCCCTTCAAAAGCGCGCAGGCGACGGCTTGGCTGGATTCGGTGAGCGCCTGTAGGTCGTACCCGCCTTCGAGCAGGAGGCCGAGCGGGCAGGCCGTCGGCAGTCCGCTCATCAGGCTCGTCGTCATGGCCCCGTAGGCTTGGCTGCTCAACCGCATTTGCGCGAGCGGGTCGCGTTCATGTGCGTCGAAACCGCAGCTCACGAGAGCGAAGTCGGGCGCGAACTGTTCGATGATCGGCAAGACCACGCGCTCGAACGCCGCTGCGTAGGCGAGATCGGTAGCGCCAGGCGGCAACGGCAGATTCACGTTGCGGCCCTGGCCATCACCTTGTCCTCGATCTGCGGCGGCGCCGGTGCCTGGATAGTTCGGAAACTGATGAAGCGAGATGAACAGCACGTTGGGGTCGTCGTAAAAGATCGCCTCGGTGCCGTTGCCGTGGTGAACGTCCCAATCGAGCACGAGCACCCGCTGCCTGCCCAACGCGAGAGCGTGCGACGCCGCGACTGCGATGTTGTTAAGGATGCAAAAGCCCATCGCACGGTCTGCCAGCGCGTGGTGGCCGGGCGGCCGCGGCAATGCGAATCCCAGCTCGGCTTTGCCGTGATGTAGCGCCTCGACCATCGCGACGGCGGAGCCAGCCGCGCGCCGGGCGCTCGCGATCGAACCGGGCGACAAGTAGGTATCCGAGTCGAGGTAGCCAGATCGCCCGGCCAAATGGCCGAGCGATTCGACATACTTGCGGTCGTGAACGCGCTCCAGCTGCTCGTCGGTCGCGTCTCCAAAGGGCAGGCGTTCATAGCCGACGCCAGCGTCTGCGGCCGCGGCCGCGGCGGCGGCGCGATCGAGCCCTGCTCTGACCGCCAGCAGCCGTTCCCCACATTCCGGGTGCTCGGGCGGCGCTACGTGCTCCAAAAACAGCTCGTCGTCGAGCAACACGAGCGGCGCGCTCGCGTTTGACTCGCCCAACGTAGCGGAGCGAGCAGTAGAAGACCGGCCTGATTCAGGAGTCATCGATTGGGCTTTTCTCGGAGGTGCTGAATAGTGTTAACGTCCTGGGTCACGCTAGCCGCAAGGCGTTTGCGGTAGCAGTAAGCGACGGCCCGCCTGAGGGGCTACCCGCGCAAGGGGCCACCAGAATGCGTTCTAAGATAATTGCCGTCAACGCAGGTATCGTCACCGTCATTGCCATCCTGACGTACGTTCTCCTGCAGACTTCCTTGAAAGAAGTGGTCGCCAACCCAGCGGAGCGAAAGAAGGAAGTCGCTCAGGCCCTCCGGGCGGCCACCTCACAGCTAGCCCTCGACGCCCTCCGACTCGAACGTTGGCTCGAGCACAGCGCCACCAAAGAGTCGACCCGGAACGTGCTCACGCTGGGGACCCCCGAAGCCCGCAGTGAAGCTGCCACGGCCGAGGCGAACCGGATTCGCGACGCGGCGGTAGGCGAGCCCATGTTCGCCAAAATGGCGCCGTCCCTGGTGCTGTTCGTTGACGCGCAGGGCGTCACCATCGGCCGCAATGGCTCGGCGTTGATGCGCGGAGAGCAGGTTGCCAAAGAATACCCTTCCCTGACCGAGGCGATCAAGACCGGTACGACGGGCAGCGGTATCTGGATCAACAAGCAGCGTCAGGAGCAAATGCTCGCCAGCTTTGCGCCGCTGCGCTCGGAGACCGGCACCGTCGTCGGGGCCATCGTGATTGGCACGCCCCTCAGCGACGAGCGGTTGACTCGCACGAGCGAGCTTACCAGCGGCCAGACCCTCATGTTTGCATTGGTCAGCGACAAGACCATGTCGGTGATCGCCGACAGCGCCGCGACGCCCGAGGAAATCACCGCGGCCAATGACGCCACGGTCGTTTCGGCGGCGCGACAAGCCGTGAGCTCGGGCAGCGTGACCAGCGCGGATAGCGCGCTGCAAGACCGCCTGTACGGCGTCTCTGCCGTCGACGGGTACGGCAAGACCGACGCCGTGTTGATCGCCGCCCTGCCGTCGTCGCTGGTTGGTAGCCTCACTAGCCTGCTTTGGCCGGTCTTGGCCATCGCCGGTCTCGGCCTAGTGCTGGTGGTTGCCGGTGGCGTCCTGCTCGGCAATTACATCTCCGCGCCCATCTCGGAGCTTGAGGACGGTCTGCTCGCGATCATCAACGGTCAGTCGGACTTGCGCTTCCAGCTCGAGCACCCCGAGCTGGGTGGGCTGGTGTTCCGCATCAACTCGCTGCTCAACGCCATGATGGGCGTGGCAGAAGACACGACCGATGACCAGGGGCGGCCCTCCCAGGGTCCCAGCGCTCAGGGTTTTCAAGACCCCAGCTGATTAGGGCTCAGCTCGCCTCCAGCTGTAAACGCTGGAACTTGGCGCGCGCCGCGGTATACCGTGGCGCGCGTTTCTGTTTTAGCGAGCTTGTTGCAACATGGGTCTTTTCGATTTTCTGGGTAAGAAGAAGCCGGCCGGGGGCGAGGTGGCTTCCGATCGTGAAGTGGCTCGCTTCCAGCGAGTCGTAGGCAACAAGCTGTCGCAGAACATCGATCGCCAAGAAGCGATCGACGCGTTGTCGAAGATGGGCACGCGGGCTAGCGCGGCAGCGTTGCTCAAGCGCTTCGACTGGCTGATGGACCCGACGATTCTCGACTCCGAAGAGAAGGAAGCCGCGCTCGCAGGCATCGTGCGCGCCGGCGAAGAGGCCATCGAACCGATTCGCGTCTACTGTCGGAAGTCGGAGAGCCTGCTTTGGGCGCTCAAGGCGCTGGCGAAAATCGTCCCGACCGAGCGCTTGGCGGACGAGTTGCTCGCGCTGCTCGACCAGTTCGACACCGAGTACATTCGCAATCCCGAGCCGAAGATCCAGCTCATCACGGAGTTGTCGCACCACTCGACCGAAGAAGTGCGAGTCGCCGTGGAGCCGTTCCTCAACGACGCGAGCGAGCCGGTCCGCTTCGCCGCCGCGACGAACCTATTCGATCTCAACCTGCCCGAGAGCGCGGCCTCGCTCGTCGCCGCTCTCGAAACCGAAGAATCGCTGCGCATCAAGAACCGCATCGCCCAAGGCCTGCTCGACCGCAAATGGCCCGTGCCCGAAGAGCAGCTCGCCACCTGCAAGCAAGCGCTCCCCGACGACTACCGCCTCGACGGCTCTCAAATCGTACGGCGCTGAAACGGTTCGAGTGTGAGAGGTGGGGGG
>JAYUYU010000655.1:0-10834 GCA_043752365.1 Myxococcales bacterium
CAGTGCTGATTTTCGCTTCGAAGCCACCGATCGGCTGCATGGCATCGGCGGAGCCTTCTCGTACTACGGCTGTCGCGGCTGCGG
This sequence comes from Myxococcales bacterium, assembly GCA_043752365.1. GTDB lineage: Bacteria > Myxococcota_A > Polyangia > Polyangiales > Polyangiaceae > PMG-095. The sequence continues at coordinate 85 of JAYUYU010000655.1, forward strand.
GCTCTTGTTTCAAAACCCGCGTATCCGCCCCGAGGCAGCGCTACACGCCTACCCGCAAGACTACATCGCGCACGTGCCGCTGCCGCCTCGTCGCGGCCTGCAAGCCAAAGCCAAGCAGGCCATGCTCTGGCTACGCGGCGCAGCGTTGCCGTCAGCAGTGACCCGCGTGCTGGGCCCGAGCTCGCGCGTCCTGGACGTGGGCTGCGGCGCCGGTGAGTTTTTGAACGACGTGCGCAGCCGCTTTGGCTGCCAGGTAGAAGGGCTCGACTTGTCCGAAGGGTCGAAGCGAGCGGCCAAGGCTGGCTTCGACATCGACGTCTTTTGCGGGGAGCTGTTCGACGCCCCGTGGGCGCCAGGTTCGTTCGATCTGCTCACGTCTTGGTGGTCACTCGAGCACATGCCCGATCCCGCGCGCGCGATTGCAAAAATGCGCGACCTGCTGAAGCCAGGGGGACAGCTAGTGATCGCCGTACCCAACGCGGAGAGCGCTGTCGCCAAGCTGTTCGGCAACCGCTGGTACCACTTGGACTGTCCGCGGCACTACCACCTGTGGACGCCTTCCGCGCTGCAGAAGCTCGCGGAGAACGCTGGGCTGTCGCACACGCTCACTACGTTCGACAAGTCGCCCTGGGGCCTGCTTGGCTCACTGCAGTACACCGTCTTCGGCGACAATTATCGGCCCGCCGTGATGAACAAGCTGCGCAACAACGTCAAGGTTGCGCCGTTTTTCTTGCCGCTCACGCTCGCGCTAGGCGCTCTGCACTACTCCGACACGATGGTCGCGGTTTTCACGAAGAGCACCTGTTGAACTGGCAGCTTTGAACGGACGCCCTCCGGTCAGCTCGGTCTCGAAAAGGTGCGTCTTCGACCACCGTGGCGGCGACGCGACGCAGCCATGCTAGCGGCTCTTGGCTTCGGCGTACATGATCAGCTGCTCGTTGCCGATTTCTTCCTCGATCACGATCTTCGCGGAGCGTCTGGCACCACGGCGCAGCTGGTCGAACTCACGCCGCGCAGAGGTCACTATCCAAATTCCATGGCCCTTGGCTTTGGCCAGCTGTCTGCCGAGCTTTCCGTCCAGCTCACTCTCCGACACCTTGCGGACGGCGAAGTTGTCCTCGAAGAATTTGGCGTATTTTGCTCGAAACACCGGGTGGTCTTCCAAGTAGTAAAAGTGAGGAGCTCGAGTGTGGGCATCGAGCAGCAGGCGTGCACGAGGTAAGTCGGGCTGCTCGGCCAGCTGCCTCTGCCGATACTGGTAGAGCTTGGCGATGACTTCCCGCTGATAGAAGTCGCGCGTAAAGGTGCGCTTGTGGCCGTGCCAGTCGAACCCGAAAAGGAAGCCGGGTATCAACGTGAGCCCTAGCACCAGCCCGCCCAGGGCCACGCCAATGCGCCGATCGATGGCCAAAAATTGCATGCCCAGAAACGGCAAGGGCAGCGTGTAAGCCATGACCCAAATATTCGTCCGAAAGGCGCCCAGCGGCCATTTTCCGAGGAAGTTCGCGAGCAGTGTCATGAAGAGCGGAGCAAACAACACCAGCAAGAGGTCGCGCCGACGACGCCACAACCCGACCAAACCGACGTACGAAAGGCTCACCCAAAACAGTCGGTCCACTGCTGCTAGCTCACCGGCGTTCCCCTCGCTGATTTTGCCGCTGTCCGCCCACAAATTGCGGCGCTGGCTCACGAACGCGGCCATGTCGTTGTATTTTTGGGCTGTCCACTCGACGCGGCCAAGGCGCTCGGTTTTCTCGAAAAATACGTCGTACTTCTTACCCCAATAGTTCTCCGTGCGCTTCTCGTTGGTCACCTTACTGAGCGACAGGTGGAACATGAGCGCGCACAGGCTTGCGCACAAAGCTCCGCTCAGCAACGTCGCGGCCACAAGCTGTTTGCGCCGCGGCGAGCGCCACGCAACCCCTAGGCAAAGCAAGAGCAGCCCGGGGAAGGCCAGCGTCATGTTGTACGCCAACAAGAATGAGACTGGCAGGTAGCCGAGCAACGCGAACAGCCAAACGTTCTTCTCGGTCTGTTGGAAGCGAAGATAGAGCACGAGCGGAACGAGATGCACTAGGACTTCCCACGAGTACGGCTTGAACTCGTTGGCATAGTCCACCAGCGCGGGCTGGATCGCGAACATCAGCACCAGCGACAGCCGCAGCAACTTGTTCGCAAACAACTGACGGGCAACGTACGGCATCAGTAGCAACGAGCCGATGGCACCCATGGCCGGTAGGAACCTGAACCACACCTCGGTCGCGCCGAACAAGCCGACCAGCACGCGCGTGATCGCTACGAAGCCGATCGGACGAATGCCCAACGCAAGCAGCGGGCGGTGCAGCACGCGCGACGCCCAGAGCGCCTCATCCATCCAGAACGAGATGTCATGGCCGAGCCAACCATTGACCCGCAAGAACACTCCGAGAAGCACCACCACCAGCGTGGCGTAAGAGTAAGCGTCGGCCTTGACACGCTTCCCCGCCAGCGACACCCACAAGTTCCTAACCCGAACCAGCATGCGGGGCGGATGCTGGCTCCCCGCGCGTACATTGTCCAGGCGCCTGCCGCTCTTGTCGGCAGTGTTTCCGAGCGGCTCAAGCGCTGCGCAGCACGCCAGCTAGCGCGAAGCGCGATCTCGACCGGGTTGGACCGGACGGCCGAGCCTCGACCCGAGCTTCGCGAAAGCCTCGCGGTGAGCGCAAGAAACAGCGCGTGCCGTGTGGCCCCGCCTCCAATCGAACTCAACTATCGCATGGCGTACGTCGGCACCTTCACCTACCTCGATGAGCATGGTGAGGCGCTCGGAACCGCCGCTATGCTGGCCCCGCAAGCTGTGTGCCTGAGGAACTCTGCGCGCGCATGGCAGCCGACGTCGAAAGCGGCCCTGAAGCAGCAGTCCACGCGCGTAACGGCACGCCACGACATAGTGCAACTGACGCACTCGACGTGTCCTCCATTTCTCTCGATGGTTGCGATCCGATTCGCTTGGGTGTTATAGCCGCCCCAGGAGTGTCGAGGAGTGAAAGGCGGACACCTCTTCTTGGGGTTTGCGACGTTGCTGGTAGCGCAGCTTGCGCGTACGTACTCCAGGCCTGCGAAGCACTCGCGGAGGCCCACGCAGCGGGCGTCGTTCATCGTGATCTGAAACCGTCGAACCTGTTCCTTTGCAAACGCTCCGACGGCTCGCCGCTGATTAAGGTCATCGATTTTGGTTTGGCCAAGAGCCTCGGCCCAGAACAGCAAGTCACGCTGACCAACTCGGGTGCGCCGCTCGGCTCGCTACCCTTCATGGCACCCGAACAGATGCGGGGAACGGCAGATGTCGACGCGCGAGCCGATATCTATTCGTTGGGAGCAACTCTATACGCCCTGCTTACCGGAGCTCCGCCGTTTCCGGGCAGGAGCATGCTGGATGTGTACGATCGAATCGTGGCAGGAGTTCCGCTCCTGCGCGCGCGAGGCGCGGATGTGCCGGCCGAGGTCGAGACGGCCGTACAGCGCTCCCTGCAGCTTTCACCCGAGAAGCGCTTCGCCAACATCGCGGAGCTCGCCGAAGCCTTGGCGCCTGCGGCCCGCTCGCATGCCAGACTCCATGCGCAGCGCGCACGCGGCACTTTGACCGCAGCCGCCAACGCGGCAAACCGACCACCTACCGAGAGTGAGAGCGTCACGAACGCGGCGTCCGCCAGCACGGCACCGCCCACGAGCACGGGGATCGTTCGGGAGAGCCATCCGCTTCGGGATTGCGGTTCAGGCAACGTACCGCTGGCACCGCCAACCAGCGTCGGCGTGACAGGAACACGCCGCAGGTCAACGCGCTGGCTTGAGTTACTCATTGGCGCCCTGCTCGTGCTGGGCTCAACGGTCGTCGTTAGTCTGTCGCAGTTTGGTGCCCGGCGGGGTGCAGCCTCATCCGCGGGGCCGGTGGGACCGAGTCCGATAGGTGTAACGAATCTTGCGCCCCCAACCGCGCCGCTGAAGCGAACGGGCACGTCGTTCCCTGAGCATGCGCTACCCGCCATTTCGACTGTACCTCTGGCTCCGCCGTCCTCGGTGCGCGGACCCCGCAACCTCGGGCACCCGCGATCCCCGTCAGTGCCAACGCCAAGCGTCCTGCCACCTCATTCTGCCGGCAACGGCCCCGCCCTCTTGCCGGCACCGACGTTGGCCGAGCCAGATCCGCTCGCCGATCCGAACTGAGTGCACTGCTCGAGGAGCTGAACGAGAAGCCCTTTCAGAAGCTCGAAGTCGACGCATCGCATCCCTGGGGCCACCCGTCACCGGCCATGCGCCGCATCACTGCACGAAGGCGCGCCGCGCTCTACCGCCCCGTGTAGGCTGGCCACCGGCCAAGCAATCTCGCGTCTTCATGAGTCAGCCGCTGTCTCCAAGGAGACATCCAGAAGACGGAACTGTCTGGCGAGCGGTCTTGGCAACTGACCACACCCGCAGAGTTTGCCGCGGAAACCGTTGCTGTGGGCGCGGCACGACAGTTGCTAAAGGTAGGACGTTCGCATCGTGAGGGTCACGATCGCCGACAAGGAGTTACTACATGTTCAAGTTCTCGAAGATTGGGGTTACTGGAGTTGTCCTTGCGTTGGGTTTGGGCGTGCCGGGCGTGGCGCTTGCCGCCGATTGCACCAACCAGAGCTGCACCGGCCTGGTCGAGCGCATCTATCCCGCGCCGTCGGACGGCAAGGTTTACATCGATCCTCCAGGCGACAGCGCGGCCCTGACCTGCGCGCGGCCTGCCGGCAAGTACGTGACCCTGGCCGTCAATACGGACCTCGGTCGCGCCACTTACCAAGCCCTGCTCGCTGCGTTTCTCGCTGGCAAGGAAGTCACGATCAGGGTCAACACCACGGCCAGCGAGTGCGCGATCCAGTACGTAATGGTGGACCCGTAAAGATCGTACCGCTCAGTAGCGATGCATTGCTGGGCACCACTCTGGCGTTACGCGCCTCGGCCAGGTCGAGCGCGTGCCGAATCGTGTGAGCGCTCCCGCTCCTACGGTGCAGCACGCGCGTGTCCTGGCCGGCCCTGCCTACTCGCATATTTCGCGGCACGAACGGTAGCCTGAGGTCCCTCGTCGAGGGACCTCGCCCCTACTGTCTCTTGGACAACGTCACTGAGAACAGTGGCTCAGAAATTAAGGTAATCATGCGCAACTTAGCAGCAACGGAGGTTCTTCGGAGTCTCCTGGCCCTGGCGGCAGTGACCTGTGTGTCCTGCTCGGGAGCCGACGAGAATATCGCCACCCCCACATCTCCAGGAATGACCTGGCAGGAGCTACGCGCTTCTGCGTGGACGGCTCCGAACGGAAAGTTGGTGGTTGAAGGCGACCTATCCTTTGCGACAGAGGACGACCTCTACCGATTCTGGGAGGAGGACCGTTCACCCCATTCTGGGGAAAAGCTCACCATCGCTACCCGAACTGTCGGTGGAGTCAGTGTCGACGACCGTTGGGCGTTCCCGGACAACCTGAACCTGACTTACTGCGTCGGCTCTGGTTTCTCGGCGTCACAACTGTCGGCCCTCCTACCAGCCTTGGATCAGGCAGCGGAGGCGTGGAGTCGGATCGCGGCAGTTTCGTTCGAACGCGTCAACGTCGCAACCTGCAACTCGAGCACGACCAGCGTCGTATTCGACGTTCAGACGAGCAGCGGTTCGTTCAACGGTCTGGCGTTTTTCCCGGGCGATCCGCGTTCGCTGCGCACGCTGTTCTTAACGAATGCCAGCTTCACCACCACGGAGGGGGGGCGCACTCTTCTCGGTATCGTGACGCACGAGCTCGGGCACACGATCGGCTTCCGGCACGAGCACATCTGGACGGACCCTTCCTGCACTGGAGAGACCGAAAACTCAGAAAGCCTTGGTGCCAGGCAGGTGACCGACGTGGACGAGCTCTCGGTGATGTTCTACCCCCAGTGCCGAACGCCACAAGGTGGTGGCTACGCTTTGACGCAGCTGGATCGTTCCGGCTCCGTTTCCATCTATGGGCTTGCTCCCGCACTCACCTCTACGGTCGTAGCGCGCCTGTGAATCCCCGCGCGGTGGGGACTGCATGGGCGAGTGCCTCGTCCGTTCAAGTCCCCCCGCGCAACACTCGGAAAGGAACCCAAGTGGACGCGCTCAACACCTACACGCCTGGTCGATACGCTCGCACCCAGGCTTTCACTTCGGCGCTCGCCGCAATCCGACGGCATCAGCGACATGGAGATCGACACCCGGTCCAGCATGGAAGCGGAGTACGGCGCGTGCAGCGCAGACGGCCTTTCGAGGGCCGCATGCATCCAGCGAATCTGCGTGCACGAATTCGGTCACACGTTGGGCTTTGCCCACGAGCAGAACCGACCCGACAACTTCGGCCAGTGCAGCCAGGGCGTAGGCTCTGGCTCAATGGCGGCACGACCTAGGGCGAGTTCGATGTCGATTCGATCATGAGCTATTGCTCCTTCCTGCGTGGACTGACCCCGACCGATGCCTAGGGGGCGGTCGCGGTCTACGGCATGGCGCCAGCCCTCATGCAGCCCGGCCTTGATTATTGCTCGGGGCGGATTCGGGAGCGGCTCAAACGCTACGCAGCACGCCAGCCAACGCTTGCGCCTGCTTTTCCAGCGCGAAGCGCCGCTCCACCAGCTGGCGACCGTTCTCACCCAGGCGCCGGCGCTGCTCGGCGTCGTCGAGCAGCTGCGAGATGCGCTCGACCCATTCGTCGTCGTTCCTCACCAGGTAGCCGTTGACGCCGTCCTCGACCACCGTTGCGTTGATGTCGGTGTGCGACGCCACCACCGGAATGCCGACGGCCATGTACTGAATCATCTTGTGACCCAGGTGCGCGCGATAGAACGGGTCTGGGTTGAGCGGCATGATGCCGATGTCGAACGAGCGCAGCTCGGCGACCTCCGTCTCTTTGCTCCAGGTCCGCTTCTCTACCGAGACCTCGGGCATATCCAGGTGATCACCGGCGCCGACCACGCGCAGCACTAGGTTGGGGTACTTGGCGCACAGCCGCTGCAGCGGCTCGAGCGCAAAATGGAGGAAGCTGGTGGTCGAAGGGCTGCCAATCCAACCGACGACCAGCTGCGAGCTCGGCTGCTTGTCTGGTAGCTGCCGGTAGCGCGTCAGGTCGATTGGCTCGCACAGCACCGTAATGTTCGGGTTCACCGGCCGAGCTTCATCGGCGCACAGCGGGTTGCTGGCGATGACGTGGCGCGACTTGGCCACCATGTTCCTGTATAAACTGCTCTGCCAGTGCAGAAGGACGCGATGCAGCAGCCCGCGCTCCTTCAAGAATGGGTTGGTGGACTCGAACGCGTCCTCGAACTCGTACACGATGCGCGGGTTCTGGCGCTGCAGTAGCTTGAACAGCAGCTTGGGGAACGGATCACGCTGTACGAACACGGCGTCGTACTTGCCGGCGGCGATGATTGCCTTCAACCGCTGCGCCATGCCACGCACCAGGTAGTAGCCAAAGTTCCAAGCCTTGGCCAGCTTGGAGGCGGGCACGATGCCACCCTGCACGTTGAAGAACTCGTCGGGGTAGATGGTGATGACGTCCGACTCGATGCCCAGCTCACGGAGCAGCGGTAGGAACTGAAACGCCATCACTCGGCTGCTGCCGCTGGTCGCCGTGAACAGGGTAACGACGAGGACTCGCATGCGCTCAGCCGGTGCCGCGACGGTTGACCAAATCTGCCAAGAAGCCGAGCAGCGTGAGCTGGAGGAAGGCCACGAGCAGAATCAACGACCGCTCGTTGAGATTTTGCAGGTAAACGTCGTAACCCAGCGAGGCCAGCGTGCTGAAAAATAGCAGGAAAGACAGCGGCAAGAAGATCTTCAGCGGGTTGAAGAACAAGCTCATCCGCATCACGAGCGTGAAGTAGTTGATCGCGTCCTTGACCGGCTTGACCTTCGACTTACCCTCACGCTTGTAATAGTCGATGGTGATGTAGTGAACGCGCCAACCGTCGGCCATCAGGGCCAGCGTGATGGTGCTGGTGAACGAGAAACCATCCGGAAAGAGCCGCATGTAGCGCATGGCGAGCTCTTTCTTGAACATGCGCAGGCCCGAGTTGAGATCGGGAATGTGCCGATTCACCAAGTAGTTCGCCAGCTTGTGGATGGGCCACTTGGCGACGCGGCGCACCACGGAGTGACTGACGTTCTGGCCAATGCGCGCGCCGACCGCCATGTCGCAGGTCTCGGCTTCACGCACCAAATCGGGGATGCGATTGACGGGGTAGGTACCGTCGGCGTCGATGATCAAGATCCAGTCGTGAGTTGCCGCGCGAATACCGGTTTTGAGCGCCGCGCCGTAGCCGCGGTTGAACTCGTGACGCACCACCTGCATCCCCGGCCGCATCGGGATCTCACCCGAACCGTCGGTCGAACCGTCGTCGACGATCACGTACTCGAAGTCGACCCCCGTGTCCTTGAGCTCGGCTTCGAACATGTCCAGAAGCGGGCCAAGACCGTCGCGTTCGTTGTAACAAGGGACGACTATCGAGACTGCTGAAATCTTCATCGGATGTTGCCCCGGCCCACCCTGGGGGCCGACCGGGGCGACCCTATACGATTGTGTGCTACATTGCGCCAGCCAATGTCGGATTACGTGCTGCACGTGGTCGGTGCCCGGCCCAATTTCATGAAAATGGCGCCCGTCGTGAAGGCCCTGTGGCAACAGCCCGGCGCCTTCGAGCACCTGTTGGTGCACACGGGCCAACACTACGACGAGCACCTAAACGACTCGATTTTCCGCGATTTGGGGCTGCGTTCGCCGGACATTCACCTCGGCTCTGGCTCGGGCACCCACGCTGAGCAGACCAGCCGCATCATGCTGGCCTTCGAGAAGCTGGTGGTCGAGCGCAGGCCGCGCATGGTCGTCGTCGCGGGCGACGTCAACTCGACCTTGGCGTGCTCGGTGGTGGCGGCCAAGGCCAACGTCCCCGTCGCTCATCTCGAGGCCGGGCTGCGCTCGGGCGACTGGACAATGCCGGAAGAGATCAACCGCATCGTCACCGACCGCCTGACGCGCCTGCACCTGACGCCGTCACCAGATGGTGACGAGAACCTGCTGCGCGAAGGCGCGGATCCGAAGGGCATCGTTCGCGTCGGCAATTGCATGATCGACTCGGTCAGGTCCCACATCGAAGCCGCGCGTCGCGGTGGCGCGCTCGAGCGCTTCGGCGTGTCGGCCCAAGGCTACGTGCTCGCAACGCTGCACCGGCCCTCCAACGTCGACGACGCCGAGCGCCTGGCCCGTTTGGTCGAGGTTCTGTCGCAAATCGGCCAAAAGCTCAAGGTCGTGTTCCCGGTGCACCCACGCACACGCGCGCGCCTGGAGGCTGGACTAGTTTCGGAGAGCGAGTTGGCAGCGCGCGGCCTGCTGCTCAGCCCGCCGCTCGGCTACCTGGATTTTTTGCAATTGCAAGACGCGGCCAAGCTCGTGATCACCGACTCGGGCGGTGTGCAAGAAGAGACGACGGCTCTCGGCGTCCCCTGCCTCACGGTGCGCGACAACACCGAGCGTCCGATCACGATCACGGAAGGCACCAACAAGCTCGTTGGCTCGAACCCCGACGTGCTGCCGAACGAGGTCGAGCAAATCTTGGCCGGTAACTCCAAGCGTGGGCGCATACCGGCGCTGTGGGACGGCCAAGCGGGCGAGCGCGCGGCGCAGGCCATTCGGCAGTTTTTGTCATGAGAGTTCTGTTCGACATCGTGCACCCGGCGCACGTGCATTTTTTCAAACACATGCTGACCGGCCTGGCCAAGCGCGGTCACGAAACGCGCATCGTCGCGCGTGAGAAGGACGTGACGACCGCCCTACTCGATCGGCTCGGCTTCGAGTACGACTCTGTCGGCCGCTCCGGAAAAAAATCGCTTTTCGGCATGGGCAGCGAGCTACTCCGTCGCGATCTCGTGCTGGCGAGAGTCGCCCGCCAGTTCAAGCCAGACATGATCGTCACGCGCAATCCGGCCGGCGCGCAAACCGGCCGTCTGCTGGGCATCCCCGCGATTTTCGACACCGATGACGGCAGAGCAGCGGGCATTCATTTCTGGTCGGCCGCCCCGTTTGCGCACGTAATTACCACGCCCGACTGCACCGACGAAGACTACGGGCGCCGGCACGTCCAATACCCCGGCTACAAGCAGACTGCTTACCTGCATCCCAATCACTTCACGCCCGATCGCTCGGTGCTCCAAGCGCTGGGCGTGGCGGCGGGCGAGCGCTATTTCATCGTGCGCTTCGTGGCCATGGTCGCCAGTCACGACTTGGGCGAAGGCGGCCTGTCCGCCGCGGACAAGCGCACGCTAATCGACAAGCTCCAGGCGCGCGGGCGCGTTTTCTTGAGCAGCGAGGACACGCTGCCCGAAGAGCTTTCGCACATGAAGTTTCCGCTCGCCCCCGACAAGCTGCACGACGCGCTGGCGTTCGCGGATTTGCTGGTCGGCGACAGCCAAACCGTGGCGGCCGAGGCGGCCGTGTTGGGCACGCCTAGCCTGCGCGTCTCCTCGTGGACGGGTCGGCTCGCCTACTTGACCGAGCTGGAGAAACGCTACGGCCTGACCTTCGCGTACCACCCGAAGCGAGCGAGCGAGCTGATGGCTCACGTCGACCGTTGGCTGGCGGAGCCAAGCTTGCGCCAAACGCTCGCGCCCCAGCACCAACGCCTGCTGGCCGACAAAGTCGATGTGGCCCAGTGGTTCATCGACTATCTCGAGACGCGGGCGCCGCGCGTCA
>JAYUYU010000656.1:0-4385 GCA_043752365.1 Myxococcales bacterium
AACCGCTATCGAAGACGAGACGAAGCAACACTTCGACAAAATTGTCTGGCAGCAAAGCGGCGGCTTCGCCGATCTAGTGACGGCGCCCTACACCTACGGGTCCATGGCCCTTGCGGCAGTGTCCGGCGCGCTCACGCCCGGCCAGAATGGGGCCTTCACCCTGCCGGCTGGGCAGCGCGCGGGCTTCCTCACGCAGCCCGGCTTCTTGTTCATGCCGTCTGAAGCGTCGGTGCCGCACAAGGTCGTGCACCGCGGCTTGGCCGTGCGTCGCCGTCTGCTCTGCCAGTCGCCGCCGCCGCGCCACCTACCAATCGGGTAGGCCCATCGACACCAGCGGTGAGCTAAATGACGCGGGGGACGCCAGCGGCCCCTACGCCAACGCCGTCGAAATCGCGCAGCACATCGGCCACAGCAAAATTGGCGAGTATTGCTTCTCCAAGCAGTACGCCGAGTACGCGCTCGGGCGCCACCTGAACGCGGCGACCGACGCTTGCGTCATCCGCGCCTCTAGCGACATCGCCGCCAATTCCCCGATTCAGAAGCTTGCCGTCGTGGTGAGCGACATCGAGGCCCGTACGCAGCGCGTCCACGCGCCCATTAACTGATGGCCACCATGAACAGCAAACGCCACCACGTTTATTCGCGTCGCAACCTGCTGCGAGGGCTCGGAGCCGGTGCGGTCCTGTTGTCGCCGTTCGTACGCCACCGCATGAGCCAGGCTCAGGCGGCTCCCGCCGGCAACGTGCTGATCTTCTTCACTCCGAACGGCCACATCAAAGACCAGTTCGACGGCGCCGGCGGCAGCGCGGCGTTCACGCTAAAGAGCTCGCTCGCCCCGCTCGAGCCGTTCAAAAAGGACGTAGCCGTCATCCGTGGCCTCACGCTGAAGACCCCGACCGACTTTAACAGCCACGACGATATCGTGCGCCACCTGACTTGCTTCGAGGGTCCGGACAAGGCGAAAGCCTACGGGCCGTCGCTCGATCACGTGCTCGGTAACTCGCTGGGTCAACGCCCGGTGTTCATCACGCCCGAGCCAGCACGCCACGAAAGCTTCTGGCGCAACGCGTTCAGCTGGCGCGAATCTGGCGTGGCCGAGCCGTTCTTCACCGATCCGACGGCGGTCTTCAACAACTTGTTCGCTGGCGGCACACCTGCCATGGGCGCCGCCATGCCGGACCAGGCTGCTGAGCGTGCTCGCGCTCGTGACAAGAGCATTCTGGATTTCGTCAATAGCGACATCCAGAGCTTCCGCGGCCGCATCAACAGCGAGGACAAGCAGCACCTCGACCTGTACCTGGACTCACTGCGCGACGTCGAAAAGCGCGTTGCGGCCGACGGCAGCGTCACCGGCGGTGGCGGTGTGTGCGCACCCGACGCGCTCAAAGCCCGCAGCGCGAGCTTGCCGGTGACGCCCGTGCAAAAGGACGACCAGTCGCCGACCGGCATGGCCGACAACCTGCGTGCGAACGGCGAGTTGATGACCGACATGGTGGCGTCGGCCTTTGCCTGTGGCACCCAGCGCGTGGCCAGCATCTTGTGGCAAGGAGCCTCCGAGGGCCTCGACCCGCTGAACGACACGGGCTCGCCGAACCACCACAGCATCAGCCACACGTCCGACTTCGACAGCTGGACGGGCATCGACCTCTGGTACGCCAACCGCTTCGCGTACACGCTCGACGCGCTGAAGAAGGTGAACATGCTCGACAAGACGATTGTCGTCTGGATCACCGAAATTGCGCAGGGCCACGAGTGTGGCGACTTCGTGCACGTCGTCGGCGGCGGTCAGTCGCTGGGCATCAAGACGGGCCGGCACATTCTGTATCCCTTCAAGGGCAACCCGGGTGACGGGGCCGCGCTGAAAGACCCGGCCAACCGCAGCTTGGCCGACCTCTGGGTCACCGTGCAAAACGCCATGGGCATTGCTAGCCCGACTTTCGGTGACCCCAAGTGGTGCACCGGACCGCTCACCGAGCTGCGCGGCTAGCCACGGCGCTTTCCACAGACCGAGGACTCGCGAGGGTTGGTGGGAGTTCTGGTCCAGCCTGCCGTGATGGCGCCGGCGCTGCGAGCGTCGGGCGCTAGATATACTCCAGCGCCCGTGACCGACCGTAGCTTTACGGCTTCGAGGTGAACTTGGCCGAGCGGCGTTGGTGCAGGCGGAAGTAGCTCTCGGGGTCGAAGACCGTGTCGGCCGCCCCTTCCTTCACGCGCTCCACGTTAGCCGTGAGGTCGCATGTCTCGGGCATGTCGCCGCCGGTTGAATCGAGCTTGCCGGCCGCCACGGTGTAACTGCCAGTGTCCGACATGTCGTGGTCGTAGTCGTAGATGCATGTGCCATCGACGTTCAGCGTCATGCTGTCGCCTGTGTCGGCCGGTGCCCAGGTCACTTCGAGCGGGTCGCTCATGCGCGACAGGTCACTCGCGGGTTCGTCGAGGGTGAACGGGTCGGGCAGGGTGCCGCTGTTCTCGCTCGCGGTAATGTCGTCGGGGCGATCGAGCGTGACCTGAAACTCCGTGCCGCCCTCGACGCCGCTGAAGTCGGCCTCGTATACGCCGGTGTCGACCACCGTGAGCGTCTTGGTCTTGCCGCCGACGGTAGCGATGAGCTTGTCGCTGCCCTCCAGGTCCACGTAAGTGTTGCTGCTGTCGCCGCCGACCTTGAGCTCGACGTGAATGGTCGCGGTGGTGTCGTTATCGGCGTAGACGTCGATCAAAGCGGCAATGCCGCCGGTCTTGATGTTCGCAGACGAGGTCGTCTCTTTGCTGCAGCCCGTGGCTGCAATCCCGACCAAGCACAGCGAAGCCAAAGCGATACGGTGGAACATGGGAATGACCTCTCGTCGAAGGAAGCGGTTACTTCCAACTTAGACGGGGCCGGGGTGCCGTGACAATCAAACGGTCGGCAAACTACTCGCAGTAAGGTGACAGCTAGGCGGACCAGTCAACGTCACCTGCGTTGTGTAGCTCCTCGTCGTTTCAAATTCGGCGACGCAAAAGCGCCTCAGTTGTAGAGCGTGAACTCGCCGATGCTCCACCAATGCGGGTTCGCCTTCGTGAGCTCGAAACGCACGTAGCGGCCGACCTGCGCGCTCCCGAGGTCGATCCAAGTCCATTGGTTGCCATCTACGCTCCGCGAAGGCGCACCAAAGGTGCCGTCACTCGAGACGAAGACGTCGAGTGCACCCGGAAAATCCTGATCGTAGGGAGCTTCGGTTACGCGAAGCAGGGCCTTGAAGAAGATTTCCTGCTGACCCAAATCGACCTCGATCCACATCTGGTTGTCCTGGCCTTGGCCCGAGGCCCAAGACGTCGCGACGTTATCGTCGAAGGGGGCGTCTAGACCCGTCTCGGTCTGGCTTTCGGAAGTCGTCATCACCCAGTTGGCTCGGCGGAACGGCTGTCCCGCAGGGTTTTGGGGCACGCAGGTGCCGCTTTGGCAGAGCGAAGACTCGCAATCCTTGGTGACGCTGCAGCTCTTGCCGGTAGCGCAAGGCGGGCAGCTTGGTCCGCCGCAATCAGCAGCAGATTCGCCTTGATTCTGAGTCAGGTCGATACAGGTTGCGGCGCTGCAGACGCCACCCAACATGCAAAGGCGACTGTCGCAGTCTTCGTTGACCTTGCAGTTGCCGGACGGCTGGCAGGGCGCGCATTCGCGGCCGCCGCAGTCCCTATCCGTTTCGAAGCCGTTGACGAGGCCGTCGGTGCAACCTGCGCTGACGCACACGTCGTTTTGACAGCGACCGTCTTGGCAGTCGCTGTTGGCGTGGCAGGCGTTGCCGTTCGCGCAGCCGGGGCAGCCGCCGCCGCAGTCCTTGCCCGTCTCTTGTCCATTGCGGACCTCGTCCAGGCAATTGGCGGCTTGGCAAACGACGGTGCAACTCAACGAGGCGCAGTCGGCGCGTTCACGGCAGCGCTGCTCTGGCTCACAGCGCTTGGCGCAAGTACCGCCGCAATCGACGTCACTTTCGGAGCCATTTTGCAGCTCGTCGTCGCAGCTGGGACACGCCATGCAGCTGCCGCCGCAATCCACGCCAGTTTCGTCCCCGTTTTTAAGGCTGTCGTGGCAGCCCCTGCAAGTCTTGCAGCTGCCGCCGCAATCCACGCCGACTTCGTCCCCGTCCTGAATACCGTCGTTGCACAGCGCTGCGGCCGCGTTGCCGCTGGGCGGTGTTTGGTAGTTGGGAAACGAGCACGCCGCGACGCAGAGCAGCGCCGAGGCGCACCAGATGCGGCTATCCAGCATGAAACATTGTAAAGCTAGCGCAGGCGGACGCTGTAGGGGACACGAGAGGGCAACCTAGCAAGGTGCCGGAAACTGTCGAAGAAAGCCCTGCATACCAGCCAGCAGCTTGCTTGCCTACACCCGACTACCAGGTAGTATG
>JAYUYU010000657.1:0-10782 GCA_043752365.1 Myxococcales bacterium
GCGTTTCAAAAGACCAACCAGCACTGCAAGCACGTCGCAGCACTGCTGATCACGGTCCGCAATCGTGCTCGCGCTCACTTGCCGCGCCGAGAAGCCCAACCGCCGGCTCCCCCGCCGCAGACACACAACGCCAACGGCGGTGGCGGGGGTGGCGGCGGTGCCAGTGCGGGCGGGGACGCCGGCAAGGGTGGGCGACGCCGTGACCGACGACGCCGCGGTGGGCAACAGCCACCCGTGCAGGTCGCTTCGGGTGGCGGTGGCGGCGGCGGCGGTGGCGGCGGTGGCGGCGGCGGCGGCGGTGGCGGCGGCGGCGGCGGGCATTACGCCCCCCCACCCCCGGCCGACGTGAGTGCCCGTCAGACCGGCATTGGCGCTTGGCTTTCCCCGGAAGGTTCGCGCCGTACGTTGAATTTGGAGTTCCGGGTGCACGTGCGCCAGGGCGGTCTGACCGTCACCGTGCTCGACGTCGACAGTCGCACACCGATGTTGCCGAGCCACGCGCTGACGTGGCAAACGCTTTCACCGACGGGCGACCGCAACGCCCTGCGGGTGCTGGCTCGCTTCGAGAGCGGCAACCCGCGTCACCCCGCCGTCGACATTCGCGGCGAGGACGCTGCCGAGCTGCTGCCGCAGCTCAAGGAGCGCCGCGTGCTCCTCGAGCCCGCGTTGATGCAGCTGCGCTTCATAGAAGATGTGCTCAAGCCGCGTTTCGATCTCGAAATGGTCGGCGCCGACACGATCGTGGCCAAGGTCACGTTCGAGCGCCAAGGCGATGGTCGGCGCTTCAACCTCACGTCGGGCGGCTGGTTCGAAGGCGCCCCAGGCTGGCACATCGACACCAGTGAAGGCGTGGCGCGGAGGCTCGACCACCGCGTGTCGCCTGCTGCCCTGCGGCGCTTGCTGCGCAGCCCCACCATCGCCGAGCCGGCTTCCGAGCTGATCGGCATGATCACTTACGGCCTACCTCGCGTCGCGCTCGAGGTCGGCTCCGAGCTGCCCGAGTTGTCGCAAGTCGCTGACGTCATCGATTTAGAGCCGACTTTCCGCATGCGAGCGGCCGGTTCCTTGACCGAAGCGGAAATTTTCCTGAAAGCCGCCTACGGCGACCAGGAAGTCGAAGTGCGCGCCGACGGCATTTCTCCGCCGATCCTGATCTTGCCCCCCGAAGAAGGGCAAAAACGCGCGCGCTGTATCCGCTGCGACATAGCAGCGCAGCAACGCGCGGTGCAGCTGCTGCTCGACCTGGGACTGACGGCCATCGAAAGCGGCGAGCACTTCTCGGCCTTCGGCGAGAAAGCCATTCAGTTTTGGTCGGAAGGCGTCGGCGCTTTGCCGGAGGATTGGGACCTCTATGTCCCCGAGCACTTGGTAGGCACCCACGTTCGCAGCAAGCCCGTGCTGGCGCACGCGCGCGTGTCGAGCGGCGTGGACTGGCTCAACGTGCAGATCTCCTACGAAGCCGAAGGCATCGGCGTCGATCGCGAAGAGCTCGAGCGCTGCCTGCGTGAAGGCCGCAAATTCGTGAAGCTCTCGGACAACTCGTTCGCGCCCTTCGACGCCAACTCGATTCAGCAGATGATCGACCGCGAAGTCGAGTTGATGGTCGCCGGCGGCAAGAACGGCAAGATTCCGCTCTCCCAAGCCGGCAGTGTGCAAGACCTCATCCAGCAAGCCAGCTCCGCCAGCATCGCGGCCAGCACCAAGTCGTTGTTCAAGAAGCTGCAGTCCATCGACGAAATCAAGGTCGCTAAGAAGCCCAAAGGCCTGAAGGCCACCCTGCGCCCCTACCAAGAGCAGGGCCTGTCTTGGCTACAGTTCCTCGACGAAATAGCCTCGGGCGGCGTTCTGGCCGACGACATGGGTCTGGGCAAGACCGTGCAGACGATCGCGCTGCTACTGGCCATCAAGCAGGAAAAGAAGGCCCAGCCGCTGCGCGCCCTGATCGTCGCGCCGACTAGCGTGGTAACCAACTGGGTCCGCGAAATCGCGCGTTTTGGTCCCTCGTTGACCACGGCGCTCTGGCACGGCGCCGGCCGCAAAGAGCAAATGTCCGAGATGGAGAGCGCCAACGTCATCATCACGAGCTACGCGCTGTTGCGTCGTGACATCGATTTGCTGAAGAAGCTGCACCTCAACTACGCCATCTTGGACGAAGCCCAGAACATCAAGAACCCGCTCAGCGCCACGGCACAAGCCGCCAAAGAGCTGGACGCCGAGCGTCGCTTGGCGCTCACCGGCACGCCCATCGAAAATCGGCTGAGCGAAATTTGGTCGATCTTCGAGTTCGTCAGCCCAGGCCTGTTGCCGCCGCTGCCCAAGTTCGAAGAGAAATACGCGCGCCCGATTGACAACGGCGACTCGAAGCAAGCGGCGCGCCTGCGCTCGATCATCCACCCTTTCATCTTGCGCCGCACCAAGGTCGAGGTGGCCAAGGACCTGCCGCCAAAAATCGAGGTCGACAAGATCATCGACATGGCGCCCGATCAGAAGGCGATTTACACGCAGGTGCTGCGTGAGGTGCGCGCCACCGTCATGGGTGAAGTCGAGCGCGTCGGCGTGGCCAAGAGCCAACTCCACATTCTGGCGGGCCTCACCAAGCTGCGCCAAGCAGCCTGCGATCCGCGTCTGCTCGGCCTACCGCGCGAGTTCAGTCACGACGACAGCGGCAAGCTCTCGGCGCTACGCGAGCTGGTGGACGAGGTCGAGTCCGGCGGCCACAAGGTGCTCATCTTCAGCCAGTTCGTCTCGATGCTGAAGCTGGTGCGCGAGGCCCTGGACGAGGACAAGATCCGCTACGAGTACCTGGACGGCAGCACGATCGATCGCGCCGAGCGGGTCGACAAGTTCCAAGAAGACCCGACCATCCCGGTCTTCTTGATCAGCCTCAAGGCAGGCGGCTCGGGTCTCAACCTAACGGCCGCCGACACGGTGATCCATTTTGACCCGTGGTGGAACCCGGCCGTCGAGGATCAGGCATCCGACCGCGCCCACCGCATTGGCCAAAAGAAAGTCGTCACGGTCTACCGCTTGGTCGCCGCTGGCACGATCGAAGAAAAAATCCTGCAGCTCAAGGCCAAAAAGAAGGACCTAGTGGCCAGCGTCCTCTCTGAAGACGCCGGCGGCGCCAAGACGCTGACCAAAGACGACCTGAGCGACCTGTTCAGTTTGGACTAAGTTTCCTCCGTGCCCCGCCCTGATCGTTTTGGGTCGAAGGCTGAACCGTCACTCGTTCCGGTTCTAAGATTTTACAGGGAGTTCGTGAGCTCAGGAGTTCTGCGAGCGTGCATTTTTGGACGCCCCACGGCTGTCGCTCGCGTCACTACGACTTCGCCAAGCGCGACGCGATGGCCGGTACCCATCGGCGCCCCAAATTCAGGGCTCGCACGACTCCCGATCTCCCGATCTCCCTGTGAAAAAATCTGGGAGCCTCTAGGTGCTTACGTCACCTTCGGTAGTGTGGTTTTTCGGGCCAGCCGAGCTCGTACCTGGGGCGTAAATGCCGGGGTATTGCCCCCGTTGGCAGCACCGCCGTTGGTGCCACCCGTCCCTTGGCCGCCGTTCGACCCCGCCGTGCCGCGTTTTGGACGCTGCCGGCCGCGCCGGGCGTCCCGCCTTTCGTGGTCGTCCCGCCCTGACCTCCCGGCACGCCTCCACCGCCACTGCCCATCGAGCTGGCGCCTGCCCCGCCCCAGGTTTCGCCGCCGCTTCCGCAGCCGAACCCGGCAAGTGCCCCCAAACAAGTCAGCAAATAGACGAACGTTTTCAGCGCGGCTCCTCGACAGCGGGTTGAGCAGTGTTCTCTTTGTCCAGGGACGTTCCCCAGCTTTTTTTGGACTAAAGAAGCCGATTGCAGGCACATAACAGATCCGTTGGTTTGAGCCCAACTGCCCCTTTCGCGCTACATTGCCGGCGCCACACGTCACTGCCAGGCTCCGCCGCCCCGCAAGCAAACAGAGGATTCAGATGAGACTCGGCTTCATCCCCGCCAATCGCGGCATGTTCAACGAGCGACTAGCGTCGCGCATGCGAACCCAAACCATCGAAAGCCTGACCGCTCAGGGCATCGAGGTGGTGGCGCCCACCACCGAGCAAACCCGCCAAGGCTGCGTCAGTTCGCGCGAGGAAGCGGAGCTGTGCGCCAAGCTTTTTCGTGACCAAGACGTGCAGGGCATCATCATCGGCGCGGTGAATTTCGGAGACGAGCAGGCGGCCGCGCTCACGGTGCGGCGCGCCGCGCTCGATCTACCCATTCTCATCTTCGGTTGCCAAGAAGACGAGCGCCTGCGCATTGGCGCGCCGCGACGCGATTCGTTCTGCGGACTTTTGAGCATCGGCGAGGCGTTGCGCCAAGTTGGCGCGCGCTATAGCGTCGGCCAACGGCCGATTTGCTTTCCCAGTGACGCCGCCTTCAAAAAGGACGTCGATTGGTTCACGCGCGTCTGCCGAGTCGTCCACGGCATCAAGAACGCGCGCTACGGGCAAATTGGCGCACGCCCGGACGATTTTTGGACCTGTCGCTTCGACGAAAAACAGCTGCAGCGGCTCGGCCCCACCACCGTCACGCTCGACCTGTCGGAAGTGATCGGCGGCTCGGCGAAAATCGCCGATGGCGATCCGGACATCAAAGCCCTGCTCGCCGACATCAGCGACTACGCGGACACCAGCGCCATCGCCAAAGAATCGCTGTTCAAAATGGCAAAGCTCGAGCTTTTCTTGCGCCGCTGGGCAAAGCAAGAAGCGCTGAACGCTTTCGCCATTCAATGCTGGACCTCGATTCAGAACAACTATGGCGTGTGCTCGTGCACGACCATGAGCCGTTTGGGCGACGCGCGCATGCCGGCGGCGTGCGAGTCGGACATTTTGGGCACGCTGAGCATGCACGCCAACATGCTGGCAGCTGATCAGCCCTCGGCGCTTGCCGACTGGAACAACCTGCACAACGACGACGACAACTTGGTCAACGTCTGGCACTGCGGCGTTTTCCCCAAGAGCTTCGCTAAAGACCAACCGAAGCTTTCAGTGCACGGCATGATGGTCGACTCGGGCACCGTTCAGGCCAAGGACGCGGACGGCATCGTCAACTTCGTGGTGCGCGAATCACCGCTGACGCTGAGTCGCATCACCCAGTCCGCCGAGGGCGAATGGAAGGCGGCGCTGGCCGAAGGCCGCATCGAAGACAACGAAGCCGCCACCAGCGGCTCGTACGGCTGGTGCCGCATCGCCAACCTGCAGTCGTTCTACCGCGACGTGCTACTCCGCCACTTCCCTCACCACGTGGCCATCACCCAAGCGAATGTCGGCAACGTGCTGTGGGAAGCGTTCGGCAACTACCTCGGCTTCGAGGTCTACCACCCTGGCCAAGTCATCCCCGGCAAGTACCAAAGCGCGTTGCCGTTCTAGCTCGCCGCACAATCGCTGGTCTCTCCGTGAACGTGAACGTGTCCGACGGTCCGTAAGCAATCGTCAGGCTCCGTTGGGTTAGCGCCCAGCTTGCGCTGAAACTGGCACGGCGTCGGCCGTTGGCTAGCATTGGGCCGCGCTTTGGTCTGAGCTTATGTCGAACGCTTCAGCAGAACCTCCAAGTAGTCCTTTCACTTCGTCATCGTTGCCGCAAGTAGTGGTGCCGCTGCCGGGGTTGTGGCGGGTGACTTGGCCTCTGTTCGTGAGCTTGGGCCTGTCGTTGTCGCTTAGCTTCACCGATGCCTTCTTTTTGAGCCGCATCTCGGACTCGGCAGCGGCGGCGGCCGGCGCAATCAACCCACTGTTGGGCGCGACGCTGGTGTTGTTTTCGGTGATAGGGCAAGCGGGCGCCAGCGTGGCGGGGCGGCTGCACGGGGCGCGTCGCTACGCCGAGCTGCCGCGAACCTACTTGGTCATGCTCGCGTTCAACCTCACGGCGGGCGCGAGCATCAGCCTTGCGCTGTACCTGTTGCATTCGCACGTACCCGGCTGGCTCGGCTTGCGCGGAGAGGCGGCCGAGGCCGCCCAAACGTACCTGGCCGTGCTGGGCGGGTTTCAAGTTTTGAAGGCGGTGCAGCTGGCCTACGGCAACATGCTTATCGCGTGCGGAGAAACGCGCTGGGTGTTGATCGAGGCGATTGCCACGAACGTGGCCAACATTGGCCTCAACTTGGCGCTGTTGCACGGCGTTGGGGGCTTTACGCAAAGCGTGGGCTTGGTGGCGGGAGCAACCGTGGTGGCGATGGCCTTTGGCATGCTGTTCACGCTAGCGGTCGTCCACTTGCGCTTTGGCGTACGCTTTCCATGGGGCAGTAGCTTTGCGGAGCTGAAAGCGGCGCTAAGGCCGATTTTCAAGATTGGGTTGCCGTCGGTGACCGAGCCGATTTCGTATCAGGTAGCGCAGGTCACCATCAACCTTCTGGTCATCTCGCTTGGTGCGCAAGCACTGGCGGCGCGCACCTACGTGTTCAGCTTCGTGATGATAAGCTCGGTGTTGTGGTCGGTGGCGCTGGGCATCGGCGCACAAATCTCGATTTCACACCGTGTTGGCGCGGGCAAGTTGGACGAAGCCAACGACCATTTTCACCGCGCGCTGCTCTACGCCGTAGCTGGCAATGGCGTATTCGCGCTGGTGCTCGCGCTATTTCACCGACCTCTCTTGGGCCTACTCACCTCCGACGCCGAAATTTTGCGCATGGCCGCGCCGCTGTTCGCGCTTGGCGTGTTGGTAGAAATGGGCCGCGCCGTGAACATCGTGGCCGGCGGCGCGCTGCGCTCGACGGGCGACGCGGGCTACGCGGCGGTCGTGGCGTCCACCCTCATCTGGTGCGTCGGCGTACCGCTGGCCTTTTTGTTCGGCGGCTATTTTGGGCTCGGTTTGACCGGCGTGTGGATATCGATGGCCATCGACGAATGCTTGCGCGGCGTCGTCAGCTACCGCCGCTGGCGCACCGGCCGCTGGCGCACCACCTCGGCGCTCGCGCCCGCGACTCACGTGGAGGTCGTGAGTTAGCGCGCTGAGCTACGGTCCGCACATCTGGACCGCCATGTCGGCTTTGCACGGACGCCAACCGATGAAGTTCGGTTCGATTGGGACGAAGCTGAAAAAGAGGTACGGCTTACCGCTGGCCACGTGCTGAAAGCAACTGACTGCACCGTCGCTGATGACAGATTGGTGCTTGCTGCAGGCGACGCGCTCGCGGCCTCGAAAGCAACCGATCGTGGCGTCGTAGGGCACGCCGTCGAAGTCGAAGCAATGCGCGGGGCACTGTTTCCCGTTCAGCGGGCACTCGAGCGCGCCAGCTTCGTCGGCACCCCACGGCGGCTCGACGATGTCCCAATAGGCTGCGCTGGACTCGATGCGGACGACATGGGGAACGCACAACACTTGCGCCAGGTGTTTCGCGGGGACCGACGCCGCCACCGAATTCGTCAGCCAGAATCGCTCGATGTTCTCGGCGCCCCACTTCTTGAGCTGAGCGGTGAGCGGCCCCTGGTACGGCGCGAGCTCTAAGGCTCGGTCGGCTGCGTTGACCCCGGGACCCACCGGCTTTTCGATCAGCATGATCAGCACCGGGACGAGCTTGTCTGGCGCAGCGTGAGCCGCCATGTCCACGATGGCCGCATTCGTGACGTCATCGTCGCTGCTGCGCGCCGTTTCGACGCAGGCGGGTTCCGGCATAGCGGGGGCGCCTGCAGAACTGGCCGCACCAGCAACGCCCGCTGAGCCCGCAGCCTGGTCCGCAGACTGGCCGGCTTTGCCGCCGCAAGCCCCGGCCAGCACCAAGCACGCAACCAAGCCCGCCTTCACCATGCTTGGCTATTTACTCCGGCATGAAGCGTTGCGCCACCCGCGGGACTAAACGCGCTCCCAACGCTGCGACTCGGCGGCGCGAAAGATCGCGTCGATGACGCGCATGTTGGCGACGGCGCTTTGCATGTCGTTCTTGATTGGTTTACCGGTACGAATGGCTTCCGAGAAGTCCTGCCATTGGCGCGTGTAGTGATTGGCGGCCACCGTCGTTAGTACCTCGCGTCGGTCGTCGGAGCTGTGCTTGACGGTAAAATCAGTCGCGCCGACGAAGCCTTCGTCGACGTAGACTTTGCAGGGGCGGTCGTACGGCGCGTTGAAGGGAATTTCCACTTCCAGGTGGCCCTTCGTGCCGAAAACGTGCACCCGCTGGTACGGCACATGCTGCGTTCCAACGATGAAGTTGGCCTGACCAACGCCAAAATCCAGAATCGCCGAAGTGAGCGAGTCGCAGCCGCTGTTCGGGTCACGCGTGCACACGCCAACGACGCGCTCCGGCTCCCGGTCGAAAATCAACCGAGCCGTGTTGATGGCGTAGCCGCCGATGTCATACAGCGCGCCGCCACCGACGTCCTTTTGGTTGCGGATGTTTTCGAGATCCGTGTTGGTGTAAGAAAACGCGGTCTGCACGGCGCGCACCTCACCAATGCGTCCGCATCGAATCAGCTCCGCCACCAGCTCCCATTGCGGGTGGAAGCGAACCATGAACGCTTCGCCAATCAACTTGCCCGTCTCGCGCTGCACCTTGGCCAGCTCTTCCGCTTCGGTCGCGTTCATGGCGATCGGCTTTTCACACAACACGTGCTTGCCGGCGCGTGCGGCCTTGATGGACCACGACACATGCAGGTTGTTGGGCAGCGGGTTGTAAATCGCTTCGATTTCCGGATCCGCTATTAGCTCTTCGTAGCTGCCGTAGGCGCGCGCCACGTTGACGGAAGCCGCCGCCTGCTTGGCCTTGTCCAACGAGCGCGACGCCAGCGCCCGCAGGTCGACGAGCGGCGCCTGTTGCATGGCCGGAATAGCGGCCATCAGCGCGAAATGACTAGCACCCAGCACACCCCACACCACAGGCTTGTGGTCCGACTTTTCCTCGCTCATAGCGAGCATGGTATATCGGGGCGCGATGCCGACCAACAAGCTTTGGATCGAGCACACCGAGCGCGCTGCGTGGGATTCGGTGGAGGCGCTGCGCGATCGATTGTTGAAAGCCGAGAGCCAGCTACAGGCATTGGCGCCCGGCGTCGACCGCGTGCCGCAGCTTTTGGACCTGCTCGACGAAGCCAAGCAGAAGCATGCCCCCGACGCCCAGGGCCACGACGAGATCGTGGCGCAGTTGCTGGCTTGCATCGACAAGCTGCAGCTTGAGCTTTCAGCCGCCAAGACCCCGGAACCCACGCAGGTCAGCTTCGTCGCCTCTGCCCCGCGTCCGCGGTTCGACTCCGAAGATTTGGACGAGCCTGCCCGCAGACGCGCGAGCGACGACGACCTCGACTTGGCTAGCTTTACCGAAACCATGCAGCGCCGCCGTTCGATCACCGGGACGGAACCGGCCAGGGACTTGAATCGCCTGTTGTCACTCGCCGAGCAAAAGCTCGACGACCTGACCGAGCTGGAAGGCTCCGCCCTGCGCGAAGCCGCGGTAGAGCTGGCGATTCTGGCAGGACGAATTTACGGTGCGTCCAAGGCTACGGGCTAGCTTCGTTCTCGACACAAGGAGTCACAATGCGACCGAATTGGCAGGCTGTGGTTGTGAGCGCCGGTATTTTGGCGGCATGTCAGGTGCACCAGCCCGCGCCGGCGGAGGCTCCAGTGCCGGCGGCAGCAACCGCACCTGTCACGGCAAGACCGCTAGCAAGCGCGACGCCCGCGGCAGCGTCGCCCGTGGCGGCGACGCCTACCGCACCGGCCAGCAGCGCGCCCCGCAAGTTCGATGCCGACGTGGCGTTCCTTTCGCAGCATGGCGCCGGCATCCAAGTGCTCGAATCCGCCAGCGGCGGTCGCATCGCCATTTCTGGAAAGTACCAAGCGCGCGTCATGACGAGCGCGGTCGAGCCGCAAGGCGTCAGCTTGGGCTTCGTCAACCGCAGCTTCGTCGAAGCCGGCAAGACCGGTACCGCCTTCGACAACTACGGCGGGGAAGATCGCTTTTGGCTCGGACCCGAAGGCGGGCAGTTCGCGCTGTACTTCCCCGCTGGTAAGCCGTTCGAGTTCGGTAATTGGCAAACACCGCGCGCCTTTCAAGAAGGCGAATGGCAGGTCAAGGCGCAAAGCACGAGCAGCGTCACGTTCGCGCACGCCTTCACGGTCACGAACTACGCAGGCACCGAATTCAAAGTCGACGTGGAGCGCAAGGTGTCGCTGCTGAGCCGCGAACAAGCCAAGTCAGCCCTGGGCGTCGACGTGCCGGCTGGCCTCAAATGGGTGGGCTTTTCGAGCGAGAATCACCTCACCAACAAGGGCGCCAAAGCTTGGACGGAAGACAAGGGCCAGCCCAGCGTTTGGATCTTGGGCATGTTCAACCCCGCTTTAGGCACGCGCATCATTCTGCCGTTCGACAAACAGAGCGCAGGTGACGTGGTGAACGATCGATATTTCGGCAAGGTGCCGGCCGATCGCTTGCTGGTCGATCAAGCCAGAGGCTTCGCGCTGTTCAAGGCCGACGGCCAAGCGCGCGGCAAGGTCGGCCTTTCGGCTACGCGCGCCAAGTCGGTCTTGGGCAGCTACAGCGCGGCTGGCCCAATCTTGACCATCGTGCGCTTCAACAAACCCGCGGGCGCGAAGCGCTACGTAAACAATCTGTGGGAAGTCTCGAAGGAACCGTACGGCGGCGACGTGAGCAACGCCTACAACGACGGCCCCGTCCAGCCTGGCAAGCCATCGCTAGGCGGCTTCTACGAGCTCGAGAGCAGCTCACCTGCGGCTGCGCTGGCGCCGAGCGCCAAGCTCACTCACACACACGAGACATACCACTTCACCGGCTCACGCGAGAGCCTCGAAACCATTGCCGTCAA
>JAYUYU010000658.1:0-4366 GCA_043752365.1 Myxococcales bacterium
TGCGTTGGAGCGCAGCACGCGCAGCTCGCCGTCGCGCATGTACGTGTAGGCCGCCACAGCTACCAGGCGGCGCCATTCGATCGGCACCTCCTGGCAGCTCACGAATTGCAGCACCTCCGAGGGGTAGAGAAACTGCCGGCTGATCTCGGCGCCGCGGTACGGCCCGCGCACGCCCGTCGCCGGGTTGTCGTCCCGGCACTTGATGGTGTCTAGCTTCGAGGCGGCCGCGTCGTCGACCATCTTGATCGCCGTGCCCCAGACGTTGCCCGCCATCTTCCAGGCCATCGTCTCGGCCTGCACCTTGGCGTCGAGGTCAGCCGAGAGCTTCCGAAGCGTGTTCTTGGTCCAGTCCTTCACGTGAGCCGGTCCAATGCTGGGCTCGATGTGCAGGTTGTAGTGCGACATGTTCTCCCGCGTGCTCGAGTGGCCGCGCGCGTCGCGGTCGGCGATCCAGGCCTTCAGCCACTTGCGCATGGGCGTTTCACCGCCGGCGGGCTCATTGGCTTTCGGCTCTGGCCGACCAATGCCGAGCGCGAAAGCCTGCTCGGTGTAGAACACTGCCTTCTCGCGCGCCATCGCCTCGGACGTGCCGCGGGGGAAGGGCGGTAACCGCTTCCGACCGCCGCCCGGCAAGCTGATGATCGCTTGCAGACGGCCGTCGCGGGTTTTGACTACGGTCCCGGTGCGAGGGCGCCCGGGTTTGTTCTTTTCAGACATGATGCTTTCCTCCGTCGGAGTGCAGGCAGTTGTCGCAGTCGCAGCAATTCGGGTGCCCGTGCATCGCTACTACCGATGTAGAGGCGTTTTCGGCTGCCACGGCGCAGTAGTCCGCGACAATTCCTCGCATCCGATGCCTCGCCTCAACCGCGAGCAGGCTCGCCAGGTGCTGCGCGA
This sequence comes from Myxococcales bacterium, assembly GCA_043752365.1. Taxonomy (GTDB): domain Bacteria; phylum Myxococcota_A; class Polyangia; order Polyangiales; family Polyangiaceae; genus PMG-095. The sequence continues at coordinate 895 of JAYUYU010000658.1, forward strand.
CGTCGGCTGACATGTCGAGCCTTGAGAGCGGCGCGCCAAAGGTCAGCGCGATCCCGGCGGGCGTGTGTTCGATTCGGGCTTGCCAGGTCACGGCCGCACCTCACCTTCCGCCGCCAACTCCACAGCTTGCCGCTCCAGCGCTTCGAGCTTCTGAACGAAGCCGAAAGCCTCGCCCTGCAGCCTGAGTGCTGCGGTTTTTAGCGCGGAAATTTCACGCTTCACCTTTTCCAAGGTTTCGGCGCGGCTCACTTTGCACCGCCGTTCTGCTTGACGGCTTCGGCGGCCATCTCATCTGTGGCGCGAGCGAGCTGGCGTGCACACCAGATGACGTTGCTCGGCGTGTCGTGCTCCGGCCAGTTCACGCCGCCAAAGCGTAGGAGGAGCCGGCGGGTAGAACGCTCGTACACGTCCGCGACGAAGTCCGCGCCTTCCGTCGAGTAGACGATCAGCACTGTCGATGACGGCGCTGCAACGGGTGGGCTGCGGCGTTTCACTGCGCACCTCGCTGTTCAGCCGCACGCCTGAGGGTCTCGAGATCGCGTTCGCCGCCTTCGCAATCCGAATACGCCAGTTCGCCCTGCAATATGTTGCGCTTCGATTGCAGAATGATCAGGGTGTCGACCGCCAGCACCTTGTCGGTGTCGGTCATCTCGCCGGCCAGCATGATGACGTTCTCGATAGCGTCGCCGAGGTCGGTGGCCATCTGCTGCGCTTCGTTTCGCTGCAGCACGCGCTGATGGGCTTTCATTGCGCCACCGCCGGCAGCTCGCTCGTCTCGCTCTCAAGCCACGTGACAACCTGGCCAGCGCACTTCATGCGCGCCACGATGTTTTCCACGACCTGCCAGCCATCGTACGTGCCGCCGCTCTCCGCAAGCGACGCTACCGCGTACAGTTGGCCCGCCAGCGTCTCGAACGCCGACGAAGCGAAATCCTCGGCCCTGCAGTTGGGACCCATCAATGCGCAGATTTCGTTCAGCGTCATGGGTACCGGGATGGCGCCGATTGCGCCGCGAGCTTTGCCGGCCTGGCGTGCCGCTTCCGTCGCCGGATGCTCGGTGCCGGGCAGTCGCGGAACGGGCACCTTGTTGGCCTCCTCGATTCGGGCCTTCGCGTTGCGCAGCACTTCGGCCGGCGCCTTCGCTGCCTTCTTCCCCGTCGTCTTCTTTGCTACTCTGGTCTTGTTCATGGGACTGAACTCCTGTGAATCTGGGGTCCGGCTGTTTGCGCAGCGCGGGCCCCGCTGTTTGTTTACTGCTTGGTCCGCCGCCACTTGGCGACGGCTTGATCTAACGTGTGTCTCAGCCAGCCTGAGAGCGTGCGGCCGTCCGCTTCGGCCACCTCTCGCCATTCGTCGAACTGACCGGGCCGGGCTGCTCGCACCAACAGTGACTCCTGCTTGTGCTTGCCACTCGGGCCCGAGGCTCGCTTTGCTGTCTTTTTGATCGCCATTTGCCGTGAAAGGGGGCCCGAAGGCCCCCGCCCTGTCAACCCTCGGTCAGCTGCCGCTCTAGCTCCTGGATTCGCAGCTTCCGGTTTCTGATTTCGGCTTTGCCTTCGCCCTGTGCCTCGGCCTTTCGGAGGTCGGCGGCCAGCAGGTTGATTTGGTTGCGGAGGCTCTTGGCTGCTGCGTTCGACATGGTGTTAATATATAGTATGCATATCCGCGCGCAACAACTATTTGGTGCACAGGTGGCAGCAGCCGCCTAACCGCGTGGATTAATTCCATCTTCTGACACATCTTTTTTTTGCGAGCGCCTGCCTGGAGAGGGCTGGCCACCGGTGCCCTCGTGCGGACCCTCTCGCAAAGCGCCTCGTAGGCGTCCGGAGTCGTTGGGGGCGTGCGGGACGCCCTTGGACGTCGTGGAGAATTGCCGGGAATTCATCTGACCTGGAAACTGGACCTCCAGAGGTCGACTTTGGACGCCGACCATCTCGGCCGCGTCGTCACGACCCTTAATTGTGGGTTTTGCCCCACCATTACTCTCGGTTGTAATGGTTGCGCGCAGCTTTGGACGTCGCGGCGAACTGGTGGGCGTTGAACGCGCTCGACTGTAGAGCGCGACACCCCGGCTTGTTCGGCGATGGCTTTGGAGGCGCGCGCGGGCTCTATAGTTTCAACAACAGTGGATGGTGGGGCTTCACGTGAAGCCGCACCGTTGCGCGAAACTGGATTCTTCTCGCTAGCAACACTCCGCTTCGCATTCGCATTCGCCTTCCGCTTTGCCGCCTCGCGCTCCGGCATCTTGCGGCTAGTTGACCTCACCCTTTCACCGGACTCTCGGCTAGTCTGCCTCAAATGAGCCGTCGTGCGTTGGGAGGCCTGTTTGTCTGCGTTGCCGCTCTGCTTGCCTGCGGTGGTTCGGGTCCTGACTGGCAGCGAGTTGGCGGGACCACAGTCGTTGTGAATTGCCGAGGTGGCGCTGCCGACTGCTACCGTGGAGCGGCGACCGCGTGCCCTTACGGCTACGACCCTGTGAGCCAGCAAACGCAGACGACGAGAGTCATCGCCAATACGCATCAGGTCGGGACCTCGACCCAAACCACCATCGTGCCAGTGCGGCGGGGTGAGCTTGTCGTGAACTGCCGAGCGCCAGTCTTCTGTGAGCAGGGCGGATGCGAATATGGAATGCGCTGCGTGCGCTCGAGCCGCTACCCCGGCCGGGCGGTGTGTGCGCTTCGTTGAGGCGAACAGTCGCAGAACCAGCCAGTCACCGGGGCTCAGCGAAGCGCAAAACCTCGCCATGGTGCCGCGCTTGAGCTTTGCCAGGTCGCTCGGGTCGAGTTGGATGACGTCGACCTGAATCGGCGCCGGCATCATTCCTCGCCTCTGAGGAACGCCGTCCACCCTTCACGGGCCATTCGGCACTCGAGCCGCGCGGCAGCAAACTCGACGGACCTCTCGGCTACCACCTCGTCCGTCGCGTTGATGCTTGCGGCCCTTCGCGCCCGGTCAAGCTCGGCGCCAGCGCGCAGGACTTCCTGCCAGAGCGCTTCGCCGTTCACGATCGAGCCTCGCAGATGCTGGCTAGTTGGCCTCACCCTTTCACCGGCGACGGCGAAGACGTGCGATTGACCGTGCCCGCCGCCCCAGCGCCCTGAAGCGCGCTAGCGGCCTGCTGTAGCGCCGCTGCCGCCTTCTGCAGCTCAGGTCCACCTTGGACTTGCGGCGCAGCGCTAGCACCACCCTGGCCGGCGCCGCGGGGTGCCGGCGGCGCTGCCGGTGACGAGACAATGCCCGTGGTCGGGTCGATGGCGCCGGGAGCGACGCCGGGAGCCGCGAACGTTGCTGGCCAGTTGTTGCCACCGCTGCCGCCACGCTTTGCGGCTTCGGCTTTGGCCTGTGCGTTCATGTTCTCGTCCGCCTGCTGGAAAAAACCTTTGCCCGTCGTGAGCGAGCCCCAAGCCAGATCCCCGATGCCGAGACCGCCGGTCTCCTTTTTCAGCGATTCGTTCTGGCTGTATGCCGCATA
>JAYUYU010000659.1:0-4361 GCA_043752365.1 Myxococcales bacterium
CTCGGTTCCGCGGGTATTTGCGGCAAGCGATTGAACGGGCACGCGGGACAGGGCAGGTGGACGGGCACGCGGGACAGGGGAAACTCACGGCTTACCGCTGACGCGCTGAGTGTCGTGCTAGACGGACCGAGTGAACCGGGACACGACAGGCGGCAACCAGCCCAGCAAACGTCGCTTTCCGCTCTACGCCCAAATCATGCTTGGCATGCTGCTCGGGCTCGTGGCCGGGCCGCTGCTCGGCTCGCAGGCGCTGGTGCTGGGAGCGCTGGGCAAGATCGTCGTTCAGCTGATCAAGGCCGCCGCCACCCCGCTACTCTTCTTCGCGATAGTTCAAGCAATTTTGACGACGGAGATCCGCGGGCGGGCGGCGCTAAGGTTGCTGTTCTTCGCGACCTTGAATGCGTGCATTGCGCTGGCAATTGGCTTGGCGTTGTCCAACGTCTTCACGCCGGGCCGTTCGCTGGCCAAGTTCTCGCAAGACGCTTCCACGGCGGCGGCCAGCTACGCCAGCAAAAGAATCGATTTACTTGCCACGCTCGAAGGCTTCGTTCCCAGCAACTTCATTACGCCCTTCGCCGAGAACTTGGTACTCACGATCGTGCTCTTGGCACTGCTGTTCGGCTTCGGCCTGCGCCGCGCCCGAAGCGAGCAAGTGCTGCTGGGCGCAGAGGCGTATCGCGCCGTCGAGGACGTCGTCACCACGTTGTTTCGCGTGCTGGAAGTCGTGCTTGGCTGGGTGATTCGCCTGGTACCGTTTGCGGTGTTTGGCGTGGTCGCGAAAGCCGTCGGCGAGCACGGCTACGCGCCGCTCAAGGGGCTGCTGGTCTACGTGGTGGTGGGCGTCGGTGGCCTGCTCATTCACGTGCTTTTGACCTACCAAGCCTGGCTGCTGCTGTTCGCACGCATGCCGCTCCGCAAGTTCTGGAAGGAGGCGCGCGAGCCGGTGGCCTACGCGCTGGGTGCCAACAGCAGCCTGGCCACCTTGCCCGTCACGCTGCGCGCGCTCGACCGGCTCGGCGTGCCGCGCTCGGCCTCGACCTTGGGAGCGTGCGTCGGCACCAATTTCAACAACGACGGCATCATTCTGTACGAGGGCATGGCCGTGTTGTTCGTGGCGCAAGCCAATGGCATTCACGTCAGCTTCGGCGAACAGTTGCTGATCGCGGGGGCTTGCTTGGTCGCCGCTATGGGCGTGGCGGGCGTGCCGGAGGCGGGCTTCATTTCGCTGGCCTTGGTGCTCAACACCGTCAACCTACCGCTCGAGCTGCTGCCGCTGTTGCTGACGGTGGACTGGATCATCGCGCGGGGTCGCTCGGTCGTGAATGTGCTCAGCGACATGCTGCTGTCCATTCTGGTCGCCAAGGGCGCCCAGCGGGAGCACTAGTGCGCGGGGCGCTGCGGGTCGCGGCAGCGCTGGGTGCCAGCATCAGCTGCGCCTGGGCGCCACGCGCCGTGGCGCAGCCGAGCGCGGCGCAGCCGCCCGCAGGACCGCCAAGCGACCCGGCCGAACGAGCGCTGGTGGTGGTTCCGCCTCGGCTCGCCTCAGAAGCCGTGGCTCCGTACCCTGAAGGCGCGCACGGCGAGGTAGTTGTGCTGCTCACCCTCACCGTCAACGCCGACGGCAGCGTGCGGAGCGCGACGCCCGCCGAACCAAACGAGCCATTTTCAAGCGTGGCCGTGAACGCCGCCCAGGCGTTTCGATTCCAACCGGCGACGCGCGCCGGTAAGCCGGTGGCGTCGGTGATTCGTTTCGAAGTCGTGTTTCGCGAGCCCGAGCCGGAAGCCGAGCCCGAGCCCAAGCCCGAGGCGGCTTTCGCCACCGCGCCAAACAACCCGACAGCGCCTAGTACGCCCGGCTCCAAACCAGCGCCCGCTCCACCCCCCGCCAAGCCAGTCGAGATCGAAGTTTGGGGCGCCAAGCTAGCTCCCGCCGCCTCGTCCTTCACGCGCGCCGCATTCTTGTTGCCGCTCACCAGCGTGGATTCGGCGCGGCCGTCGACCAGCACGCGCACGATGCTGCTGGCACGCTCGCGGCTTCCAGCCACATGAGTCCAAACGCCCGTGTTGACCGGCGTCGGCGACGGCGCGGTCACGTCGGGACTGCCGGTACCGAAAGCGAAGAAATCGCCGATCAGCGACGCGCCAAAGTCGTTCTGGTGCCCCGCACTATCGGCGGCGAACAGCGACGCGCCTTCGTACCACTTGCCGATCGCTGGAACATTGGAAAATGTCGACCGTGGCATCGCCAAAAGCGATCAGCATAGCGAAAGGCCTGGCGTTGGGTGTAGAAAGAGCCGGCTTGCTCAAACGAATTCGCGCGAAAATCACTCGTATTCTGCACGCCACGGACGGCGATTCACCCTCGCGCACATCCGCACCTGCGCGCGCACCCGCGGCCAAGCCGGCACCCAAGCGCGAGCCCGCGCCGGTCATCGTCTACTTCGAGAAAGACCGCAACCAACGGCTGATCGAGCGAGTGCGTGAGCTGCTCGAGTCAAAGCAAATTCCGTTTCGCGCGCTCGATATCAGCGGCGACGCCGCCACCTTGGCCTTCATCGTCCGCGAAGCCAAGTGCGAGGACGACGACCTGCCAATCGTGTTCGTGGCGGGCACGCCAGTCGGCGGCTTCAACGAGCTGGTCGACTGGGACGTCTCGGGCAAACTGAAGACCGCCGTGTTCGGGCCGTCCGCGCCCTAAGGGCCACCACGCACGTGTCGGGTCAGTGCTGGCCGGCGGCGCGCCAGGCCAGGCCCAGGTAAACGAGTCCGCCCACTGTCCCAGCCGCAATGCTGCTGATAAGCCAAACTGCGAGCAGCCGCCGCCAGCCAGGCTGAACCGTCAGCAGCAGTCTACGGCGTTCAGCGACCGCAACTGCCGTGATCAGCGAGACGGCAGGCAGCAGCAAGTTCCAGCCTGTCCAGCTGGCGCCGACCGCCGTTGGCTGTGCGGCGCCCAGGAAGCGCAGCAAAAAATCGTCGATTACGTGAAAGCCAAGCACCAGCAGGCCATAGCTGATGACGCCAGCTAGCACGGCTGCCCGCACCTGCCCCAGCAGCGCCAGCACGCGCGAGCTGCTGGTCCAGATTCTTTTTCGGATGTGCAGTACCCACAGCACCGCGGGCGTCAGCGAGCTGCCGACGATACACAGCAAAATTAGCCGCAGCTCGACCGTGCCGAACGTGTAGCCCGTTGCCAGCTCGACCCCGCTGATGGCAATGGTGGCCGCGCCGATCAACAACAGCACTGCCGCCAGCAGCGCCAACAAGAGTCGCGGGCGTGCCGCGTGAACGTCGGCGTCGCTTTCGGAGAGCAGCTCCGACCGCCTGAGACTTTGCGCCGGCGTGACGAGCGCGACGACCGGCAGCTCCCCGGACGAGCTGCGGCTCCCCGGCAGCGCGTCGAGCGCTTGCTCGAAGGCGGCCATGTCCGGATAGCGTTCGTCCGGATTTCGCGCCATCGCGCGCTCGATAATCAGCTCCAGGTGGGGCGGAATCGACGCTACGAGTGAGCGCGGGCGCGGCGGTTCCGAGTTGAGCAGCGCTAGAATCGTGGCTTGCGGCGTCTCGGCTTGGAAGGGAGCGCGACCCGTAAGCACCGTGTACAGAATCGTGCCCAAGCCGTAGATATCGGCGCGATGATCCACGCGCTGACCGCGGGCCTGCTCAGGCGCCATGTAGGCGGGCGTGCCCATGATAAAGCCCGTCTTGGTCAGGTTCTGATCGCCGCCCGCGGTATGGAAGCGCGACAACCCGAAGTCCAAGACCTTGGCGAACAGGTGCAGCGGCGCACCCTTCGAAAAATCCCCGACCAAAAATACGTTGGGGGGCTTGAGGTCACGGTGAATCACACCCCGCGCGTGGGCCGCGGCGAGGCCGCGACACAGCTGGCGCGTGATCGAAACCGCGTCCGGCACGTCGAGCCGCTTCACCTCTTTCAGGTGCTCGGCGAGGTCGACGCCCTCCAGGTACTCGCACACCAAGTACGGCATGCCGCGCGGCGTGACGTCGACGTCGAGCACCGTCACCACGTTCGGGTGTGAGATGGCCGCAGCCGACTCGGCTTCGCGCTGAAAGCGCGCCAGTACCTGCGCGTTGCCTGCAAATTCGTCGTGCAAGACCTTGATGGCGACGCGTTTCTGCAGGATGCGCAAGTGCTGCGCCACGTAGACGCGCCCCATGCCGCCCACCCCCAGCAGCCGCTCGACCGCGTAGGTGTTGTTCAGCGTGATACCGACCAGGTCATCGCTCGACTCGGGCGCCTCGACGCCGCGCCACGACTCGATGATGTCTTCCGTGTGGAGGAGCTGGGTGTCGTCGCTGCTCGACATTCTGCGGCTTGGCCAAGGCTAACACCTTCGGCC
>JAYUYU010000660.1:0-4345 GCA_043752365.1 Myxococcales bacterium
AGCAGCGGGCGAATCTCACCGAAGGGCAGCACATCGTCGGCGCCCCAGCTGAAGGCGTCGTTGAAGGCCAAGTCGGACACGTTGCGCGCGAGAGCCAGCATGGGCAGGCGCAAGTGGCGTGCGCTGCTGCGAGCCTCGACCGCGAGCGACTCGGACTGCTCGCTCTCCAGCAAGGCGCCGTGTGCGTCGTTGCTCGAGAGCCAATCCGACGCTTCGTCGCTGGTTTCGACGGCGTGCAGCTCGAACGCCGCCTGCTCGGCCGCAACGGCTAGGGCCGCCCGTTCATCGCGGCGAAACCTGCCCAAAGCCAACAGCGCGCGCGATTCCATGCCCCCGTCAGCACGGCCAGGCCAAGGATCAGTTTAGTCTCGAGGCGAGACAGCCCTTCAAGTCCCTGTAAAGACCGGGATTTTCACAGGAAGGACGGGCTGGGCGGGAAGAGCTACGACGCGTAGCAATTCATGGGGATTTTGTGGCCGCCGCAGCGTTCAGGAGCTTGCGTCGCAACGTGTGCGTCGTAACGGCGCGAAGCAGAGCGACGCACACGTGGCCAAGATTGGCGCCCCAGACCTTCCGATCTTTCGATCTTCCCGTGAGAAAATCTGGGGCCGTAACTTAGGCGCTGAAAATTTGCTGAATCTCGCCTTCCATGGCGGAAGGCAGAACCTTCTTGGCCAGGGCTAGCTCTTGAACTAGCAGGCTGCGCGCTTGATCCAGCAGGCGGCGCTCGCCGAAGGATAGGTCCTTGTCGAACTTGAGGCGGTACATGTCCCGGAGAACCTTGGCGATCTCCGAAGGCAGCCCGCTTTTGAGCATTTCGGTGTAGGCGCGGAAGCGGCGGTTCCACGGCTGCAGATCCACCGCAACCTCGGGAGCCTTCAAGATATCGATGATCTTTTGGGCTTCCTTCTTCTTCATCACCGGGCGCAGGCCCACGCGTGAAGCTGCTTCCGTGGGCACCATGACCTTCAGACCACTGTCCTTGATCTTGATCACGTAGCAGGGGGTCTTGCGACCTCCGAAGTCTTTCTCTTCGATGTCTTGCACTTCACCGACGCCGTGCGCGGGATGTACCGCCATGTCACCGGTCTTGAAGCTGATGCGAATAGTTTCAACCGACAAATTGCCCTCCTGACCTGCTTGCGCGGGAACTAAACGTTCGACTAGGGCAGGGGCGGCGACACGCCCGCCTCGCGACTTCGGCTTCACCACGAAGTCACCTCTGACCGCCGACGCTCAAGCGCTGGCTGCCGTTCGTTCATCCCGCTCGCCGCAGTGCAGCACGGCCGAGGTCGTAACATCATCGGCTGCTTTCGGTCAATCCAATCCATCCCTGCACGTATCGCATAGATCGTCGAAATCGCTGCAATTTCTAGCGCAATTCGGGTGACGATGTAGGTGCAGACATGCGAGGACCGGCAGGTGAAAGCCGAAAAATGTCATCGACATCACCGCTCGTGACGGCGTGCGCTCCACGCGCGATGTCGGTGAGCGGTAGTTGCACCATCAGACTGACGCGGTCGCTTTGCGCGTTCGTCACGGTACGCGGGTCGAGCGCCGCGCCAAGGCCCAGCAAAGTGCCGGTGGAACTGCTCGCAACCGACATGTAGGTAGACCTGAGTCGCTCTTCAGCGCTGCTACCTGCGAAGTCCCCGTGCAGCGTGAGCTCCAGTGTCGCGTGGCCGGCTGACCTGGGCGTGAGTTTGGCCGTGAGGGCCGTGGCGATCGACAGCAGTCCACCTGCGGCACTTTGCCAGCGTTCGGGGAATGGTCCGGGAACGTGAGCCGCCAGAAGCGCGCTGTCGCTCTCGCCGTCGAGTCCAGTCAGGGCTGCGCCCTGGAAAGCGCGCTTGGCCTTGAGCTTGCCCCGCGCATACGCCTCGACGACGCGGCCCAGCATGGGATCGCCGACGCTGTAGGCGACGACCCGATTGTCGATCGTAACGAGCCCGACCGGGACGCCCTCGTTCATGCCCGTCAGCACCACGACGTTGGGGTCCGGTGTGCGCTGCCCGGGCTCGTGGATCTGACGCGAGACGAAGCGCGCTCTTGCTTGGTCGGCGGTCGGGCTGGGCAGCTCAGCCAGGTACAGCGTGCCCAAATCGAAGCCAGCAATGACGCCGTGCGGTAGCGTCTCCAACGCGAAGCCAGTTGTTTGGGCGACCGCACGCAGTCGCTCTGGCGTGAGCAGGGCCTCGAGCGCCGGGCGAAAGCTTTGGTTTTCCGCTAACTTTGCCGGGGAGCCTCGCATCAACCAGCGCAGGCCAGCCGCGGGCACGTAGTCTTCCAGCCGGCCAGAGTAGCGAAGTGGTGGCGCAGGTTTTGGCGCGGCCGTTTTGGCCGGCGTGGGCGCGCAAGCTAGCGAAAGCGTTCCGACTAGTGCGGCACGGCGGCCGATGCGAGGCAATGGCGAGCTAACGCGCGCTCGCGACTCACTCGTCGCCGTCTTCATCATCGTCATCGTCGTCATCGCCGTCTTCACCCCCAGTGATGGGGATATGGCGGCTGTCGTTCACGAGCTCTTTCAGCTCTTTGCCCACCTTGAAGAAGGGCAGGCGCTTGGCGGGAACCGGCACGGGTTGGCCGGTGCGCGGGTTGCGACCTGCGTAGGGTTTGTACGGGCGAACGGTGAAGCTACCGTAGCCGCGAATCTCAATTCCTTCGCCACGTTGCAGCGCCTCGGTCATGGCGTCGAAGACACAGTTGACGACCATCTCCGCGCGCGCCTTCGTCAGCTCGCCGCGTGCTGCGATGGCCTCGATGAGCTCGCTCTTCGTCATTCGCGGGTCGCCTCCCTCAGCCGGTGAACCAACGCTAACTGATGGTGATGCTCTCCCTTAAAGTCTGAATTGTCAACGGGTTACGGTGCTCGGACCGCGAACTCGTTCCAAGAAGTCGAGCGCTCCTTCGCCCTCGAGCAGCTCCACGATGAGATGAGCCTCGGGGTTTGGCGGGGGGCCGGGGAGTCCCCAGGTTACGCAACCGGGCCCCTTGGCCGAGACTTCGATCCAGCCGCCGTGGCTCCACCTCATCCGCACCTTCGCGCCTGCAGCGGTCGTTCCCAGCCAGCCGACCCGCAGCCCCTCGGCCCCGGGGAGCCATCCTACGGGTAACGACACGCTCGTTCCAACCCGGAGGCGGAGGGCCTTGCCCCTGGAGGCACACGGGACGTGGAGCGGGTAAGCGTTGCCGCGGAGGAGGGGGGTAGGCCACTCGGCCTCCGCTTCGAGGCGCTCGGTCGCCGGAGGCTCGTACGGGAGGAGGTGGGGCGGCGTGCGGCCGCCAAGGTCGAACGAGTAGCGATAGGTGGGAGGGCGGCCCAGGCGCTCGTAGAGTTGGCGGTCGTGGGCGTCGCCCCGTGCGCGAGCGACGAGCAGCCCGGCGCTGGTCTCCGATCGCGGGTCGTGGCCCAGGTTGAAGCCGTGGTCGGTGTCCACCAGCACGAGGCCATGTGTGACCCCTGCTTCCGCCACGAGCGCAGGCTCGAACATGGGGCGGCCGCCTTCACGCTCGCGCAATGTCTCGTGGCCATGGCGCCCGTGCAACGCAAAGCCAGCCAGCGCTACCAGCGGCGCAAGCCAAGTGAGCCGCAGATCGAAGGCTGCCCGGGCTACCAGCACCTGGCAGAACGGAATCACCTCACACAGAAAGCGCGCGCCTCCGCCCGGATAGTTGCCGTCGAAGTAGAACGGAACGTAGGCGAGCGCTTGCATCAGAATGCCGGCGCCCAACACGCAAAGCGGTGTGCGAAAGTGTCGCGCCAGCGCATAGCCGGCGAGCAAGGTGAGCGGCCAAGCGTTGGTGGCGTCGCTCGCGAACAGACCGAAGCGAACGACGAAGTTGCGCAGCGCCGCGCGCAGGCCGTAGCCATCAGGCAGGAAGCGTGTCACGTAGTCGCCGTGCTCGAAACGGCAGCCAATGCCTTGGCCGAAGCCGTAGCGAAAGCAGCCTGCCGGCGCGTCGGAGGCGGCGTAGTAGGCCAACTGCGTCGAGCCGAAGACATGGCCAGTCAGTGCGTGCTGTTGCGCGAGCAAAAGCACGACCCCTGGCAGCAGCCCGAGCAAGGCGAGCAGCCAGGCGCGGCGGTCTTGGCGCAGCGCATGAGCTACCAGCAGCATTGAAACGGCGGCGCTCACCGGTCTGGTCGCCACCAGCAACCCCACGCACAGGCCCGAGCACAGCGCCGCCCCGCGCGAACCGCGCTGTAGCGCCAAGGTCAGCGCGGCGCAGGCCAGCAAGCTGGCTAGGCCGTGCGACATGGTATCGGCCGTGTGGTAGCGCAGCGCCGCGCACAACACCGACAACCCCGCAGCCAACCACGCGACAGCCCGCGGTTGGCCAAGCG